>NZ_JADPIE010000002.1:300000-498932 GCF_015666175.1 Halonatronomonas betaini
CAGGTAGACTTGAAATATCAAGCTGACTATTATTAACCATAATTATATCTCCTCTCATGATTAATCAGGCCTATTATCTTATTTCTCTAAATAATCAAAAATACCTGCAATTGTAGAGAATTATTATAAATGATATAATTAAAAACAATCTACATTATTGTTTTAAGTAATTTAATTAGGAGTGTAATTTTATGAATCGTGACCAGTTTATGGTTATAAATAGAAAAGATATGGAAGCAAGAGAATGGCAACAACTGGATTTTATAATAGTTACCGGTGATGCCTATATTGATCATCCTTCGTTTGGAACAGCAATCATAGCCCGAGTACTTGAGGATGCCGGTTTTAAAGTCGGTATAATTGCCCAGCCTGACTGGCGATCTATCGAGGATTTCAAAAAACTTGGTAAACCTGGACTTGGCTTTTTAGTCACTGCTGGCAATATGGACTCAATGGTCAGCCATTATACAGTTAATCAACGGAAGCGGAGGGATGATGCCTATTCACCTGGTGGCCAATCTGGCAGGCGACCTGATCGGGCTACCATCGTTTATTGCAATAGGTTAAAGGAAGCTTACAAAGATGTCCCGATTATAATTGGTGGAATTGAAGCCAGTCTCAGACGTTTCGCCCATTATGATTACTGGGATGATGAAGTTAGGAGGTCGATTTTATTTGACAGCCGGGCTGACCTCTTAGTTTATGGCATGGGTGAAAGACAGATTGTTGAAATTGCAGAGAATCTTGATAGTGGCCTTGATATAGAATATATCCGACATATTCCAGGTACCTGCTATATTATCGGAGATAAGGACAATCTTTATGGTGGAATTGAACTGAATTCCTATGAAGAAGTTGCAGCAGATAAGAGAAAGTATGCTAAAAGTTTTAAGATCCAGTCTGATGAACAAGATCCCATTCGGGGAAACATCTTAATTCAACGCCATAAAGATCGCTATTTGGTTCAAAATCCCCCTGCTAAACCTTTAGATAGGGAGATGATGGACTTAGTATACTCTCTACCTTATCAGCGAGATTATCATCCAGCATATGAATCTGCTGGCGGGGTACCGGCTATCAGGGAGGTTAAATTTAGTATAACCAGCTCCCGGGGCTGTTATGGTGGCTGTTCTTTCTGTGCCTTAAATTTTCATCAGGGCCAGATGGTCGTTGGCCGGAGCAAATCATCAATTGTTGCAGAGGCAAAAAAGATAATTGCTGATGATGATTTTAAGGGCTATATCCATGACGTCGGTGGGCCGACTGCTAACTTTAGAAATCCGGCCTGTGAAAAGCAACTTCATAAAGGTGTCTGTAAGGATAAAGAATGTCTCTTTCCTGAGCCATGTGGCAACCTTAAGGTCGACCATAGCGAATACCTTGATATTTTAAGAACTTTAAGAAATCTTGAAGGTGTTAAGAAAGTCTTTATCCGCTCCGGATTAAGATTTGATTATATAATGGCTGATAATGATGATACCTTTTTTGAAGAGCTCTGCAAACACCATGTGAGTGGACTGCTAAAAGTGGCACCAGAGCATATCTCACCAGAGGTCCTGGAATTAATGGGCAAACCTGATAGCCAGGTCTTTGATAAATTTAGGGAGAAGTTTTATAGAATTAACGATAAAATTGATAAAGAGCAATACCTGGTACCCTATCTTATTTCCAGCCATCCTGGCAGCACTCTGAAATCGGCAATTGAACTGGCTGAATATTTAAGGGATATTGGCCATCAGCCTGAGCAGGTCCAGGATTTTTATCCGACACCAGGAACTTCATCAACTACAATGTATCATACCGGATACGACCCTAAAACTATGGAACAGGTCTATGTCCCAAAATCCCGTAAGGAAAAGAAGATGCAGCGAGCACTGCTCCAGTATAGGTATTCCAGAAATTATAATCTGGTCTACGAAGCATTGCAAAAAGCCGGTCGAGAAGATTTAATTGGCAACCACGACAAGGCATTAATCAAGGATAAATATGCATAATTATTACTTTGTGAAATTTGCTAAAAGATACCACCTGGTAACCGTCGGGTAACCGGCAATCATATATAATAAACAAAATACAAAGCGAATAATATTCATTTTTTTAGCATATTATTCATTTGATTCTAAAGGAGTTGATACTTATTAATAAAGCAAAAACTTCTTATTATATTAATAATTCATTTCAATTATATATTCTTTTAGCTTTTTTATTTAAATATAATTATATTCTCTTGATATTTTTTAATGTCCCCTCTTATCTCGGCCTGATTATAAGGAATCTGACAATAATTTTATTCTATCTCCTGATAATAACTCCGTTTATCAGGCAAAGAAAATCAAGTAAACTTTACTGGACATATATCATATTTTCAATAATATTTTTTGTTGGCTACCTCTATTATTCTTATTTCGGTAATTACTTTAGTATTATAGATTATCTAATGAGTGAGAATACAGGCCGTTATGGTAATATGAGAATATTCTTTGAAAATATAAATCCTTTAATATTGCTTGGTTTCTTTTTAGATATTTCTTTTATTTCATTTCTATATTATAAGTTTAAAAATAATAGAAAGTCTTTCCAGAAAACCTTAAGTTTTAAATACAGCAAAAAGCGTCTGACAGTTTATCTAATCATGGTCTTACTGCTTCTGATTGGCCAGGTTTATTATACCAACAATATATTTGATGGTTATGGCCCCCAGGAACTTTATCATAGATCTAGCTCTAAATTTGTTAATGTCTATGGTTATTTTCCTCTATATCTGATGGAAATATACGAACAAGTCAACCCTTATCAGGCCAAATCTAAATACGATATGCCTGTTCCAGACTTTATTGATAATGAACTTGCAGGCCGTGGTTTAATTGATGGTGAAACAAATATAATAGTAATCCAGGTTGAATCCTTAGATGAGAAGATGATCAATCACGAACATAATAATCAGGAAATCACCCCTTACCTTAATAAATTAAAAAATAAAAGCCTCTACTTTCCTAATTTTATTGTCCAGCATATTAGAGCTAGCTTTAATGCTGACTTTTCTTTTTTAACATCTTTATACCCGGTTAATAAAAATTATACTTATCGAATAAATGATATGAGTCAATTTCAATCAATTACAAATATTTTAAATCAAACCGGCTACCAGACCCTGGCTTTTCACGGTTATGAAGGTGATTTCTTTAATAGAGATGTCGCTTTTAACGAACTCGGCTTCGATAAGTTCTATACTGAGGATGATTACTCATTTGATCATATTGTTATGGAAACAGATAGGGACCTGGGAGTTAATGATTATGATTTCTTTAAACAATCCCTTGATTTTTTAGAAGAAGCCAGTGAACCTTTTTTCGGATTCTTTATAACTGTCACCAGTCATAATCCTTTTGACTACTATCCCCAATCTGAAGAAGTCGAAGCTTTTAAAGATATTGATGACCAACTGGTAAGGAATTTATATAATTCTTTATCATTTGTCGATAGTTCTATTGAAATGTTTATTAATGAGCTTGAAGCCAGAAGCTTAAAGGAGAATAGCCTGATAATTATCTATTCAGATCACGAATCATTAATAAATAGGGAATCTTACAGCTCTGGCAGAAAATATGAACTAAGTAGAAATATTAAACAGCCTGAACATGTCCCCCTGTTTATCAAGCATCCAGATATCGAACCAGCGATTGATGAAAGAGCAGTTAGTATCCTTGATCTTTCACCAACTATTCTTGATTTATTAGGCAAAAAAGAAATGCCTGAGGAATTCTTAGGAAAGTCGATATTTGATGATAAGGAGTATCCAATACTTTATTTCCATGAAGTACCCCAGGTCTTATATCAGGACCATCTTTATTTAATTAATAATAAAAGGTTCCAACCTGTAGGAAAACTAAAAGATACTGACAGACCAGAACCTGAAATATCTGAATCAGAAAAATCTAAATTAAGAGAGAAAATAAACTATCTGAGAAACCTCTATCTGACAAGAAGACGATGATTAAACTGGATAAATTATTTATTTTCTTTTTTATCTTTAACTATCTTGAGCTGATGGGCTTTCATAATATCCGAGCGGGTTAAAATACCTATCAGCTCACCATCTTCTATTACCATTAATCTCCCGATCTCTGACCTGGACATTTTCTTAAAGGCTTCAAAGAGATCTTCCTCAGGATGAACTGAAATAATATTGCAGGCCATAACTTCTTCAACTGATTTTAATTCCTGGCTCTGCTCTGAAATATCCTTAATATCTTCAAGAGTCACGCAACCTGATAAGTTGCCCTCGCTATCAACAACTGGATATCCTGAATGTTTTTCTTTAAGCATCTTATCTAATAACTCCGAGATAGTAATATCTTCTCTAACTGTTATCACCTTTTCGGTCATCAGATCCTTAACTTTAAATGGACCGAAGACATCCCGCATCAGACTGGTCTCTTTCTCCTGGCTTGCACCTATATAGATAAAGAATGCTATTAGCATAAGAATTATCTGGCCATATAGAAAACCGTAAAAGCCCATAAGAAGGGCAAATGCTTTGCCAATTGCCGTTGCGATTTTAGTTGCCTTATAATGGCTTGTTTTCAGGGCTATTAATGATCTGAGTATTCTACCACCGTCTGAAGGAAAGGCTGGCAACAGGTTAAATATAGCTAGAAAAATATTTATATAGCCGAGATAATAAACCATCAATCTAATATCTGCATTAAATCCTGTAATCATAGGCCGAATAATAAAAAGAAGCAGACCGCCAAAGATCAGACTAAATAATGGCCCAGCTGCAGCCATTAATGCCTCGTCTTTTGGATTTTGAAGATCATCATCCATCTGGGCTACTCCACCGAGTAACATCAATGTTATACTATTTATTTTGATCCCTTTCTTCTGGGCAACCAGCGAATGGGAAATCTCATGAAATGTCACACTGATAAAAAGCATTACCGCCAGAATAAAACCGATAATAAGTGGATTTAAAGCAACATTTCCTGGATCAATTGCAGCCATCCTGGCTATCTGGCCAATATTAGTCGCAATAACCCAGCTAAAAAAGGGGAGAATAATTAAAAAACTTACATGAATCCTTATTGGTATGCCAGCAACTTTCATTATTGTTAATGAGCTTTTTAACATATATCTCACCCTCTCTATTATAAACCTGCTTAAGCTTTTAACTTAAATAAAGCTATAGCTCCAATAAATATTGCCAGTATAATTAATATAACCTGGCTATAACTTAATGAATCTACCTCATTAATTCTTCCTGAACTTGCCTGATAATAATCTGATATTTCAGGGAGTTGATCCCCTGATTCAAAGCTCTCAGCATACTCAATTATAGCCTCCCAGGTTTTTAAATTACCGGTTTCACCTTGAATCAAATACTCCTCCATCTCATCAATTACCATTGGCTCCCCGTCACTATCTCTAGGTTTTAAATCCAGCCAGGGTATAGTCTCTTCAGCCAGGCTAATTAATGAGAGCATATGAGAATCTGTAACCAGATAATATAATTCATCCTCATCAAAAGTTTCATATTGATTTGAGTCCTCTAATTGATAACCATCACCAGTATAATTCTCTGCTGATAAAACTGCATTGGTCGTTGGCACTGGAAAATCTAGCACAGGTATATTAAAGAGCACTGTATTCTCAGGGTTATAACTATATCTGATACCAGAAAACTGCATGAAATGACGATCCTCTTGCACTACTGGTACCAGTGCGGCCACCTCTAATAAAGTTATTACTTCTTCACCAGTTAAATAAGCCCCAACTAATGGAAATCCATAATTGTTTTCTGGGCCAGTCCCCATAGTAGCAGGCTTAATTAAATCATACAATGCAATTTCACCAGTATTAGTTGCTGGAATTAATTCTCCTCTAATCTGGCCATTCCCTAGAAAAGCTATATCTACATCCTCCTCAAGGTATTGGTCAGAAATAAGCCTGATTGCGTCTGTCACAAAGTTCCCCATTGGATGCTCGGATTTATAAGGTTCTTTCTCAATTGGATAGTCGGTTCTGGCTATCGGTTCTCTAATATCATCAAACCTGCCGCCGGTCTCTTCTGAAATAAGCTGATTCAACGCTCCAATATAATAATCTATCTCTCCCTGAATATTTGGGTCTTCTTCAATATTACTATCTAATTCCACAAGCTCATAGTTCTCCATTATTAGTTGATTTTCTGCAAATTGATAATTAAAATCTATAACACCTAAATACTCAAGATACTCGCCTGCTTGAAATACTTTTGTATCATTTATAATAATCAGCTCAGTTAATAGATCATGAGAATGACCACCAATTATTAGATCAATCTCACTAAATTCTTCAGCCAATTCCTTATCTTCAGTCAGGCCAGAATGGGTCAGGGCAATTATAATGTCAGCATCCTGGTCCTTTAAATTCTCAATTCTATTTTCAGCTTCAACTATTGGATCTTCAAATTCAAGTTGACCTGTATCAGGAGCTATAGAAGATGCATCTCTTCCGATTAATCCGAATAAACCTATTTTTAAATCTTCTATCTCTATTATCTCTTCCTGTCTGTAATAATTATTAAATTGGTAATTCTCCGGACCATGTATATTACTGCCTAAAATTGTTGTCTCCTCTAAAGTTTGAGGATAACCGGCATAATCAAAAAACTCAATTAAAATATCAACTCCATAATCAAATTCATGATTACCTAAAACTATTCCATCATAGCCAATCTGATTCATAATACTAATTTCAGCCCCATATCCTTCAGATGCCAGCCAGCTAAAAGGGGTCCCTCCTATTATATCTCCACCACTGAAGAGTAAAGTGTTATCCCTTTCAGCTCTGACATCCTGAACAGCTCCAGCCAGCCTGGCCAGGCCACCATAACTATTATCCTCATCCCCCTGAATTGCATCTAGATATGGAGAATGAGGAACTATCTCAGAATGTTCATCATTGGTATGGAGGATTGTAAAATCTATTTCCTCAGCATCTATTCCTGGATTCATAATAATCATAAGACTTATAAGTGATATTAAAATCAATTTTATTTTCATTTTATCACCTACCATATAATTATTATATAATAGTCTGGAGCAAATTTATATTAAATAACTACATTAAATATTAGCACTATTCGAGCGACCAGACAACTGTTACATTATCATAAGCTTTAACCTCATCGGGCGTAAAATCTAGACTCTCAGATAGCATCATAGAATCTTCATAAGATACATTATAATCATGTCGAAATCTAACTTCGCTCCAATCGTAATCTACTCTCAAAACCTTACCTAGCTGGACACCGGCAGCTTCAACCAGAATTTCTGCCTTTATTCTAGCATCTTCAACAGCATTTTTAAGAAGCTGATTTTTTACAGCAGCTTTATCTTTAATTGTATAATCAATGGAGAACTCTGGATTGGCCTCTGATTCTGTAATTGCATTAAGAATTTCCCCTAATCTAGCAGTATCTAAATCAAAGGCAATAAAAAGGTCATGACTGGCTTTATAACCTTCAAAAACCCGTCGATAGTTATCATTTTTATCTTTATAACTGCTATATACAGTATTGACATTAAATCTCTTAGTTTTAATATCCTCTTTCTCAAAATCAACAAAATATAGGGATTCTCTAAGTTGAGACAACTGTTTACTGGCAGCATTTAATGTATCATCATATTTATATTCAGCAGCAACTAAATCCAGGTCAATTATTATCCAGTCTGGTGGTATCAAAACATTACCTGAACCTCTTACAGTTATAACCCTTGAATTACTAATCAATTAAATCAACCCCTTTATATTTTATTGTATCTGCTTATAATTAACCATTAAAGAAAATTTTCCTGCAAAAAAAGAAAAACCCTCTATAAAAAATATAGAGGGCGAAATAAATCAATTTATGAAGTTTTAATAATTAACTTCTTTTAACTCAAAGTATTTTTGACCATGCAGGCAGGCAGGACATTTTTTAGGCGCCTGTTCTCCTTCATGGACATAGCCACAGTTATCGCATTTCCAGCGTGCTTTTTCGTCTCTGGCAAAGACTTTCTTCTCTCTTAAGTTTTCCAGTAACTTGAGAAATCTCTTCTCATGTTCTAATTCCACCTCTCCAATCTTATCAAAGGCTGCAGCTATTTTTGGAAAACCTTCTTCCCTGGCAACTTCAGCAAATTCTGGATAGAGTTCAGTATGTTCTTCATTCTCTCCTGATGCGGCATCTTCAAGGTTTTCTTCAGTATCTCCAATCCCGCCAGCAGGATAACTTGCTGTAATTTCAGCCATACCTCCATCTAAAAGATCAAAAAATCTTTTGGCATGTTCTTTCTCGTTTCTGGCTGTCTCCATAAAAATTGCTTCAATCTGTTTATAACCTTCTTTTTTAGCCTGAGAGGCATAATATGTATACCTATTTCTGGCCTGCGACTCCCCGGCAAATGCTTTTAATAAATTCTCTTCTGTTTTTGTTCCCTTTAATTCTGACATCTTTATCCCTCCATTATTTTATTATCAAACTCCATCATATTATATAATAGAAACTTTCTTAAATAAAGCTTTTTAACTATTTTAGACTGATTTTTAAGGATTTAATTTTATAGTTTTAATTTCAAATGGTTTAAATTCAATCTTTAAATGGTCTGTATTTCCTGCTAGATTTGCCTGCTCCCTTTCAATCATATTAACCTCAGTTATTTCAGTATATTTTTCTTTCAAATCTATACTAACAAACTGCCTCCGACCGCTAGTTTCATTTAATCTTATGATAATACCATTACTATTTTCAGCCTCTTTTATGGCAAGAAGCTCTATTCCCTTCAAATTCCTGTCTAAATCCAATAAATTATTACTGTAACTGGATTTCCCATTACTTACGATATAATGGTTATTTAAATCAGCTGCCTCTCTATTAACCAGGCCATGACTGACTCCTTCCTGATAGGGTAATACCGAATATGTAAATTTATGATAACCCTGATCAGCCTGTCGATCCGGTCCAGTAGCTGATTTTAATAATGTTAGCATTAATCTATTATCAATAGCCTGATATCCATATTTTGAATCATTTATGAGAGCAGCTCCAAAGTCAGGTTCCTCCAGTGCAGCCCAGCGCTGAGCAGGTACTTCAAACCTGGCTCTATCCCAGGAAGTATTATCATGGACAGGTCTTTTTAAATATCCTCCCTGGATCTCATAAACCGCCTGATCTGTATGGATATCAAAGGGGAATTCTACCTTTAAAAGTTTATGCCTCTCCTGCCAGTCAATTTCAGTCTCAAAATCAATTCTTCTGCTATCAGCCTGAATAATTATATCCTGGCTAAGCTTTGATTTCTCACCAAAGCTCCCTTTAAATCTAATTCTGACTTCTAAAGGACCGGCTGCAATCAGTTCTATATCATACTCTGGTTTTAAGCTTTCTGCTTTATCAAAATAATAATCTTCAATATCCCAGGCATCCCAATTTCTTGGCAGGTCCTCTGCCAGAATAAGCTGATTTAAACTCTCAGTCTCTTTAGTTAATTCCCGATTCCTGTCCTTATCAATAAATGATACTAGCCTGCCATACCTGTCAATACTTAAACTTACCCTGTTATTTTCAACCTTATAAAGTATATCACCATTAGAAATCTCGTCGACCCTGACAGGACCAACAATATTTTCATTGACATATTGCTGATTTTCAGTGGCGTCCTGAATTTTATAATTATTAACTCCCATTGCCGGCAGCGGCTCAACTGGCATAAAGATAAGCTGATTTTCAACAACCTGAACAGGCAAACTTCTTCCAGCATCATCAATTATCATCCTATTTTCAATATCAGCCAGATCCAATCTAATAATACTATCCCTCTGATTAACCAGCAGATTCCAGACATTAATATACTCATCTCTAACTTCATCTTCTAATAAAGATTCAATTGAATTTTCTATAATTCTATCCAGTTTTTCATCGATCTCCTGATACATTCTGACAGTATCCTGATAGACTTCCGCAATTGAAGTCCCAGGCAGAATATCATGGAACTGATTTACAAGTAAATCTTTCCAGCAGCTTTCCAGTTCTTCAGCAGGATAATCAAAACCATTACCTCTGGCCATAACTCCTAATATTTCAGTATTCCTTAACTTTATCTCTAATTTCCGGTTATACCATTTAGTCAATGCCTGGCTGGTATAGGTTCCCCTGTGATACTCAAGATAGAGCTCTCCCTGCCAGTCAGGATACTCCTCCCTATTTTCATTCAATTCATCCATGAATTCTCTTATAAAGCCAAACTCTAATTTCGGCTGACCCTCAAGGTCCTGCTGGCGCCTGGCATATTCAAGATGTTCCATTGTTATACCGCCACCACCATCACCATAACCAATTGAATGGATAACCCTTTCACTATCTTCTGGCTGATTAAATTCCTGCCAGATCTGCTGGACACTGTAGGGATCGACTTCACCATTATAGGTCGTCTTGATAAAATGAGTTAAAACCTCTGAACCATCAATCCCCTGCCATTTGAAAAGGTCATAGGGAAATCGGTTGGTATCATTCCAGCCTATTTTTGAAGTTATAAAGTAATCAACATCACAGCCCTTCATTATCTGGGGAAGATTCCCGCTATAACCGAATACATCCGGTAACCAGAGGACTTTAGATTCAGCCCCAAACTTATCATTAAAATATTTCTTCCCATATAAAAACTGCCTGATTAATGACTCAACTGCCGGTACATTGGTATCAGATTCAACCCACATTCCACCTTCAGGCTCCCAGTTACCAGCTTCTATCTCCTCTTTAACTCTCGAATAAATTTCTGGATAGTCCTCTTCTAAATACTTATATAACTGGGGCTGGCTCTGCAAAAACTTAAACTCTGGATATTTCTTAAACATTCTAAGCTGGGTTGCAAAGGTTCTACCAGATTTTTTTCTGGTCTCTTTCAATGGCCAGAGCCAGGCAACATCTATATGGGCATGGCCTATCAGATTTAAAGATGGAGTCGTCGGAGAATTCCTTTTCTCTAATTCAGCTTGAATAAACTCTGCAGCATTATTAAATTGCTTATTCTGTTTAACTTTATCTTCTGTCTCCCAGTCAATCAAATCTACCGCTTTAGATAGTTTCTTAATTAATTGATTAAATCTCAAACTATTTTTATCCTGTTCTTTAGCAGTCCCCAGTAATGTTGCCAGGTCATAATAGAGCTTCCAGGCAGCCTTATTTCTCTCAACTAATTTTATGTAACTAAAACTGGAGGGTATTCTATAAAGTGACTCATCATTAGCAATCATATTGGGGTCGATATCAGTCGGACTTGGACTAAAATAGTCAGGGACTTCATGACCACAATATGACTGAATAAGAACCTGGTGTTTTCCAGAAACTAATTCCCTGTCCTGAAGTGGAATTTCATTATGCTCTCTATCGATAGCACCGGCGGCCAGACCATCAATATAAACAATAGACTCCCCACCTAAATCTGCTGCTAAAAACAAGTCCCTGTCACTAATATTATCAGCAAGCTCATATTCAGCCCTAAACCAGGCTGAACTCCATTCACTACCCCAATTTTCTCCCTGCTCAATTTCCTCAAATTCAAGCTGATGAATTTCAGACCTATCTATATAATCAGCCGATTCAGCTATCTCAGTATTTAAAATTTCAATAGTATTATAAAAATAAGCCTGCAACCAGTTTAAACGCTGCTCAATTTTATCAATCAACTTTTGAGAAATCATAATTATCACCTTTCTTAAAATATTACTATATTATAATTATATCTTATCAAATAAAAAAAGACCACCGTAATAATAACGGCGGCAAAATCTATAGATCAAATTATTTTTCTAAAGGCTCAAACACATCACTATCTTTTAAATCACTACAATCTAAATTGCTCTCCTGATAAAGATTTAATCTCTCATTATCAGCCTGGCAGTATTCAACCTTTTCAAGTTCATTATTTAAAACATCAACAATGAAAGGATACTCTTCTAAAGTCTCTTTATCCAGATAATAGTAAATCCAGAGAGAATCTTTTTCACTGGAGATAATACCTGCATTCTTTAAAACATTTAAATGACGAGAAATATTTGATTGATTTTCATCCATGATATTCTGCAGTTCGCAGACACAGAGTTTCTGCTGATTCAGCAGATTTAAAATCCTAAGTCTATTCTCCTGGCCTAAAGCTTTAATGATATCAATTAAATCAGCCATCATGATTTCCTCCAATCTTTAATCGATATTACTTTAACCGAATTCAATCAAATAATAACCTAAATAATCTAAAATGTCAACAATTAATGGCTATATTTGAAAGTCAAATCTCAAATTGTTATAATTAATATGAGCAGATACGAATATAGTAATTTTATCAATAGGGGGGAATATATATGTCTGAAGAACATGACTTAGGTTTCTTCGAGAAATATCTCACAGTTTGGGTCGGATTATGCATAATTGCTGGGTTGGTTTTAGGACAGATCTTTCCTCAGATAACTGAAACCTTTGAAGCTATTGAAATCGCTGGCTACCCTGTACCAGTTGCAATAGCACTATTTTTAATGATCTACCCGATAATGGTCCAGACTGATTTCCAGAAGATAGTAAGAGCTGGTAAATCGACAAAACCAATTGCAACAACCCTAATTCTAAACTGGGCAGTCAAACCATTCACAATGGCCTTTATAGCATGGTTCTTCATGAGAATAGTCTATAGCAACTTTATAGGTTATGAACTGGCCAGTGAAATGATGGCTGGAATGATTCTTCTTGGTATAGCCCCCTGTACTGCAATGGTATTAGTCTGGGGCTACTTATCCAGAGGAAATATGGGCCATGTTGTCGTAATGGTAGCTATTAACTCTTTATCAATGGTTGTTCTCTATGGGCCTCTCGCAGTCCTCTTATTACCAGTTGCTGATGTGCCAGTTCCTATAGCCAGAGTCGCCTTTGGTGTATTTGCTTATGTAGGATTGCCTTTGATTGCTGGCCATTTCACAAGACAGTATTTATTAAATAAATATGGTGAAGAAAAGTTTGAACAATTTACTGATAAACTTCACTATATTTCAACAGCAGCCTTACTATTTACAATAATTATAATTGTAGCCCCTCAATCCGGGCTGGTATTATCTAACCCCACCAACGTTTTAATGGTATTAATTCCACTTACAGTTCAAATAACATTGATCTTTGCAATCGGTTACTTTGTCTCTAAGAAAATTGGTTTAACCTATGAAGATGCAGCTCCAACCTCTCAGATTGCTGCCAGCAACCATTTTGAAGTAGCAATCGCCATGGCAATCACTCTTTTTGGTATAGATTCAGGTGCAACTCTTGCAGCTGTTACTGGCATGTTAATTGAGGTACCTGTCATGCTAATTATAGTTCAGATCTGTTTAAGGACACAACACTGGTTCCCAAAAGTTAGAAAAGCATAACCATAATAAAACCTGCAGCTTTTGATTGGCTGCAGGTTTAATCAATTTAATATTAGATTCTTTAAATGGAAATATCTTTACCCTTTAATCTAGTCGAATTCAAAATAACACTTATAGAACTAATTGTCATAGCACCAGCAGCAATTATTGGATTAAGGAAACCTAAGGCTGCAACTGGAATCGCTACTGTATTATAGATAAAGGCCCAGAATAAATTCTGCTTGATTGTAGAGAAAGTATAGCGACTTAATTTAAATCCAGAGACAACTGCACTCAATTCTCCTCTAACCAGAGTTAAATCTGATGATTCAATCGCAATATCAGTACCGGTACCGATTGCAATTCCAACATTAGCCTGTTTTAAAGCAGGTGCATCATTGATACCATCACCAACCATGGCCACAATCTCACCCTGAGACTGAAGCTTTTTAACCTCTGATGACTTATCATCAGGCATGACTTCAGATATTACCCTGTCTATACCAACTTCATCAGCAATCGCTTTAGCAGTTCTTGCATTATCTCCGGTGATCATAATAGTCGTTAAACCCATCTTCTTGAATTCAGCAATAGCTGCAACTGAATCATCTTTTAAAGTATCAGCAACTGCAATAATTCCAGCTGCCCTGCCATCATAAGCCACAAGCATTGCTGTTTTTGCCTCTTCTTCAAAACCGATAACTTTCTCCTTTAAATCTTCAATATCAATATTTTCTTCTTCCATTAATCTCTGATTACCAACCAGGATATCTTTACCATTTATGCTGGCTTTAATGCCTCGACCAACGACTGCTTCAAAGTCTGATATCTCTTTAAATTCAAGACCTTTCTCTTCAGCCCTCTTAAAGATTGCATCTCCTAGAGGATGTTCAGATGACTTCTCTGCACTGGCAGCCAGCTGGAGTACCTCATTTTCATTATAATCACCAACAGCTACAATATCAGTAACCTCAGGTTCACCTTTAGTAATTGTTCCTGTCTTATCCAGAACAATCGCTGTTATATCCTTCATTGTCTGAACAGCTTCTCCATCCCGGATTAATACTCCATTTTCAGCGCCTTTACCTGTACCAACCATTAGAGCAGTTGGAGTTGCAAGGCCTAAAGCACAGGGACAGGCAATAACTAAAACGGCGATACTGGCAAAGATAGCATTAGTAACAATATCTGCTCCACCAAAGATCATCCAGAGAATAAAGGTTAAAATTGAAAGCCCAATAACTGTTGGCACAAAATAAGATGTTACCTTATCAGCAAATGCCTGAATCGGAACTTTAGTTCCCTGGGCCTCTTCAACCATTTTAATTACCTGTGAAAGGAAAGTATCCTGGCCAACTTTTGTCGCTTTAACCTTTAAAGCTCCCTGTTTATTAATCGTTCCACCAATTACTTCATCGCCTTCTGACTTTTCAACAGGCATCGATTCACCTGTTGCCATTGACTCATCAATTGCACTCCTGCCACTGATAACAGTACCATCAGTCGGAATCTTCTCCCCAGGTTTAACAATCATAATATCATCAATTTCAACATCTTCCACTGGAACCTCGATTTCATCACCGTCGACTTCTATTCTGGCTGTATCAGCCCCTAGCTCTAAAAGTTTCTTGATTGCCTGAGAAGCCCGACCCTTGGCCTTGGCTTCCAGAAAACGGCCAATTAAATGGAATGCCATAATACCGGCAGCCAGCCCAAAGAAACGATCTACATCAAAGAAGAAAGCCGAAACTCCATAGCCAAAAGCTGCAAAGGTACCAAGAGTTATCAACACATCCATATTGGCACTGCCATGACGGAGAGAATTAAAGGCACCTTTATGGGTCTCATAGCCAAGAATAAATACAACAGGGAAAGCTAGAGTTGCCTCAATCAATCCTTGCACCCAGCCAGCTACAGGTAGCGAATAGCCAAATAAATTTCCAAACATCAAAATAAATACTGGAATGGTCAATGCAAATGCAGCCATGACCTTCTTTCTGGCATCTGTATATTCCCTTTCTTCCTGATCTATTTCTCCAGATTCTTCTGATACTTCTTCCTGTTTCAACTGATATCCAGCATCTTCTATAGCCTTGATCATCTCTTTTTTGCCAACAAGATCAGGCATATACTCAACCATGCCTTTCTCTGTTGCAAAATTAATATTAACTTTTAAAATACCATCCAGCTTAGCAATATTCTTTTCAATTGCCTGAGCACAGGATGAACAGCTCATCCCGGCAATCGGTAACTCAATCTTACTCTTTTTAATTTTATACCCACTTTTCTCAACAATTTCTTCTAAATCATCAAAGCCAATACTTTCAGGATTATATGATATTGTTGCCTTCTCTGTATTTATATTTACTGAAGCTTCACTGATGCCATCAGTATCAGCAAGAGTATTCTCAACAGCCTGAGAGCAGGATGCACAGGTCATACCCATTACAGAAAAAGTTATTTTCTTAGTAGACATACTTTACTCCTCCTTATAAAGCTAATTTATATACCCCCTATGGGATTCTATAATTAGTATATGTATTCTTAGTAAGATTGTCAAGTATTATACAAAAATAAATTAAAAAACCCCTGATTTAGATGCTGAAAACACCAGATCAGGGGATTATCAAAATTTTATTGATTATTGTAATGCATCAAGCTCAAAGTAACTATCAGGAATCTCATAATCAAATTCAATCTCTTTTATCTCATAAATCGTTTCTGTACTCTGACGGATCTTATCTTCCATTACCATCCTTATCTGCAGCCAGCGATCTTCAATAATCTCTTCGACCTCCTCAACCTCCATAACTTTCAAAAGTCTACCTTCTCTGGCAAACATCTCTTCTTTTAAAACTACATACCTTTCAGCATCGACATAAAAATTTCGCCGATAATAAGCAACCTCTTCGCCATCCCTGACTATACCTTCAACAACATAAACTGGTCGGTCCTGAAAAGTTTCTTCAGCAATAATTTCAAAGTAATACAGATCGGCCAGTCGCTCAGATTCCAGGGCATCCTGATAAGAAAAGTCACTTCCCATCATTCCCTGCTCCAGCATATGACCGGAGATTCTAATTAAATCCTCTGCATCAGGAAAATACATCCATAATTCATTGTCCAGCATCAAATACCTGGTCCCCCGATCTCTCGGATTAGTAAATTCAACATTAGCACTGGTCTCCTGACCATCACTCCTTAAATAAGTGGTTAGCTCCTTAATAGACTCTCTCCTTCCATCGATTATCGTCATAACAGATTCAAGCCGAACTGAATCTAAAAATTGATTCTGATCAACCAATTCCATTATTTCTCTCCCTGATAAGTCATCAGCATAAACTTCCGAAATATTAAACTGAAAAGTTATAGTAACTGCCATAATGAAAACCACCATTCCAATAAATTTATTTAGCTTATTCATTTTAATACCTCCATAAATTATTATGCATCTACTTTTAAAGCTTCTACCGGATTGAGTCTTGAAGCCTTCCAGGCCGGATAAAGACAGGCAATCGTTACAATGACAGCTCCAAATAAAAAACTAATAACTAAATTCTCAAAACTATGAACAGGATAAAATGCAGTATCTACCAGCATATCTGTTCCTGCAACTGTATCGGCATAGGATTCAACATGAAGTCCATTCATCGATAAATAATAAGTCAAAAACCCTCCTGACAATACTCCGATCAGACTTCCTAAAACACCGATAAACGATCCTTCAAAAATGAAAATTTTCATGATATCTTTATTTTTCAAACCAAGTGCTGACATCATTCCAATCTCAGACTTTCTCTCCCGGATTATCATCTTCAAAGTACTGATTACAACAACAGAACCCATTAAAATAAAACCGGCATAGATTATTGCCCAGAAGCTATCAAATTCCAATAATAATTCAAGCATCGGATTGCCTTCTTCCCAGGGAACAACAGCATAGATATCAGCTATTCCCTTATCAGAAATATAAGCTCCTAAAGCTCCCTGTAAAAGACCTGAATTATCCCTGCTATCGATATAGACCATCAGTTCAGTCACCTGATCCTTCAGCCCCAGGATATTCTGAGCAGTCTCTAAAGGTAAATAAAATAAATATCTATCTAACTCTGAAAACCCTGTCTCACTTACCCCGACAATTTCAAAGGTCCTCCCCTGCAGAGATTGAAAGAGATCGCTAAACATAAGTGTTATGCTATCACCATGGCTATAGCCTAATTCTTCTAAAAGCTCTGCGCCGGCAACAATCTCATTACCTGACTGAGGAAGCCTGCCAGCAATTAAGTCACTCTCAATCACTCCATGATATTCTTCTCGTTCAGGGTCAACCCCAACTCCTGCCATCCTGAAAAGATTATCTCCACTATATGCCGCCCCAAATTGGAGTCTGGGCAATAAATAATCAACTTCAGCTAAAGATTCAAGCTCTGAGATCATCACATTTATATTAACCCCTTCATAACCATCAACTGTATAATCAAGACTTAAAAGCGACTGCCGGTGTTCATATTCCTGGTTGATCAATCTGGCATGGCCAAACTGATAATCTATATACATCCCATAACTATTTTCTCCAAAACCAATAATAGTACCTCTACTAAATACAACTATGGCAACAACGACCCCGATTGCCAGTATCGCAATCAAAGTCCTCACAAAATTCCGGTTTAAATTTCTCCAGGCTATCTTTATATAATCTCCCATTAAAAATTCCTCCTATCTATGATAAATAGCATCTACCGGGTCTTTTCTAGCAGCCCAGTAAGATGGTATCAGGCTTGCTCCAACTGAAACAATCAGACCAAAAACAAAGAATATAATATAAGAGTCTAAATTCCAGGTTCCATAAACCCTGCCGATTATTGGAATCCCCATGGCCAGGGTCGCATCACCATATAAAACCTGTAAATCTACTCCAATATTACTTAAAAAAACTGTTGCCAGGCTTCCTAAAAAGAGTCCGAATAAGCCTCCTGCAACTCCAACCCCGGCTGATTCAAGAAGAAAAACTTTAACAATCTCTGACTCTTTTAAACCCATAGCCTTCATCATACCGATCTCTTCAACTCTCTCAAGGGCTGAGAGCACGACTAAATTAACAATTCCAATCGCCCCAACTAAAAGAATCAATGCCATAATAAAGCGGATCTCTAAATCGCCCCAGGCCTCCATGGCCACCATCGTATCAGAGAATTCACGCCAGGACCTGGCAGAAAAATCAGTCCCCTGCAGCCTTTCAGACAATAAAAAAGCCTGCTCGACGGCAATCTCTCTATTTTCAAACCTGGCCAGAATCTGACTTGCCTCTGCCGACTCTGCCCCTAATGAACTGGCAGCATAACTTTTATCAACAATAACCATCCCTAAATTCATATCTGGATTAGGGGTATGAACAATACCCTGGACCTCTCCCTGTAAAGTATTAAAGGAATTATTTCTATCCTGGAATAAAAGAGTGAAATAATCTCCAACCTCAAGCTCTAAAAGGTCGGCTAAATCCTGTCCGATCACAAGTCCTGGCTGTCCTTCTCTAACAAACTCGCCGGCAACTAAATATTCATCATATTTAAAGACCCTTTGAAAAGATTCAGGTTCTACAGCCCTGACCAGTGCCGGATATTCTTCTCTGCCGGCAATCAAATTAGCTGAAAAATCAATAACTGCAGTATTTTCAATATGCCCATTTAGAGAATCTATTTCACCTGTCAGCTCACTATTATAGAAAAATAGATTATCCAAATCAAGATCGTCATCATCAAAAAAGCTCTCCAGTCCGACCTCCATATGACCTGATTCAAAATCTATAATATTTGAGAAAGACAGATCCATCATCCCCCCCATAAATGAATCAAAGATCAGGGCAAAGAATATAGCCAGGGCCAGCATCCCTGCAATTATAAATGTTCTGGATTTCCTCCTGAAAAGATTTCTAACTGCTATCTTCATTAAATACATGAAACTACCTCCTCTCTTCCCGGGAGATACTGCCATCTCTAATCTCTAAAAGCCTGCTGGCATAATCCATAACCATTGGGTCATGGGTTGAAAAGATAAAAGTAGTCTTTAACTCCTGATTCATTCTTAACATTAACTCCAGAACCTCTTTGCTGGTCTCTGAATCCAGATTGGCTGTTGGCTCATCAGCCAGGACCAGCCTCGGCTCTTTGACTAAAGCCCTGGCAATTGCCACCCGCTGTTTCTGACCCCCTGACAGCTCATTAGGTCTTCTCGATAACATATCACCGAGACCGACATCTTCTAGAATCCTAATAGCTTTCTCCTTATTTTTCGAAACTTTCTTCCCATCAGCAATCTTTAAAGCAAACTCGACATTTTCATAGGCTGTCAGTACAGGAATTAGATTATAGCTCTGAAAGATAAAGCCAATATTATTTCTCCTTAAAATTGCCAGCTCATTCTTATTTAACTCACCAATACTTGAACCATTAATCTGAACCCTGCCACTTGTAGGTTTATCCAAAGCGCCAACCAGGTTTAAGAGCGTAGTCTTACCAGAACCTGATGGACCATAAACTGTTGCAAACTCCCCCTCTGCAACCTCTAAGTTAACTCCCCGTAATGCCTTGACCGCTATCTCGCCATCCTGATAAATTTTCTTAACTGAACTCAATTTAATTAAGGCCATCTTTTAATTCCTCCTAAATATTTTTCTTAATTAAATCATATCTCTAATAAAAGATAATGTAACCTGACAAATGATAGGTTTTCCGTTTGTTTTCTGTTGGGAACATAAAAAAATAGCAGACCAGAAAAGCCTGCTATCGATAAAATCAACTATTTTGTTTTAAATAAAACCTAACTCCTGACCTCTGGCCACCGCCTCAGTTCTATTTCCAACTCCTAATTTACCATAGATATTACTGCTATGCCAGCGGACCGTTCCAGGAGATATTGCCAGCCGATCAGCAATCTTCTTATTTGAGTATCCAGCGGCTATCTCAACAAGTATTTCTATCTCCCTATCACTAAGAGGTTCTATCAATTCAGTTTCTTTCCTATTAGAAACAATACTTTCAGATAAATCAGGTTCTTTATATAAAATCTCCTGAATAAGCCTATCAATAAATTGATCTTTATATTCCTCTTTTAAATTTAATTTATGTAAAATCTCTCCAATAACTCTGCCTTCATCTACAATAAATCTAAAAAACCCATATCTTCTAGCTAACTTGACTGCATCCTCTGCCAGTAGAAGAGCCTTAGTTTTGTCACCCTGCTGATAATGAATATTTGCCAGAATTAGATAGGATTCCAGTTCGTGGCGATAAACTTTATATTTTTTACACTGCTTTAAAATCTTATATGAAAACTCTTCAGCCTCTTCTAACCTGCCTCCAGCCAGATAAGCCCTGGCCAGTGCAAGATATTCCATCTCCTGAGTAATAACAGGTTCACTGTCTATAGTTATCCCCCTGGAATTAAGCAATTCCACTGCTTCCAGCCAGTGGTTATTAGTAGCCCCATCCTGTTCAAGCAAAAACCTGGCTTTCCAGCCAGATAAATTATCATGGAGTTTGCTAAAAGACTTCTCCTTCATCATACTCTCTATCTTATAGAATAAAATCTCTAACTCCTCAAATTCCCTCTTTGAAAATAAATATCTAACTTTATACATAAGAACTAACTGTTGACCTAGTACTTCTCCCTTCTCCTCATTATTCTTATAACCAGATTCAATTAATTCAATAGCTCTAGTTAATTCATTACCCTCACAAAATAGGTCACCATAAATCGCCTGGATTGAGCCAAATCTCGGAGACCTGTTAAATCCAGCCTGAGCAGCCATATATAATAATTCTTTTGTTAGATGTCTTGCTTCATTCAAACGACCCTGCCACCAGAGCTGGACTAACTCCTTAAGCCCGGCTAAACCAACAAAAAAATTATATTCTCCTCTATTACTTAATCTAATTGACCGGTAAGACTTTAATGCATCATCAAGTTTTCCAAAATATGATTGATTGTCTCCATGGTAGATAGTGGCAAGCTGGCGCCAGTATGAAGATAAATCTAAATTTTGATTTACAATTTTATAATATTTTTCAATATTAGATCTCTGGCCAGAAAAAATCCTATAAACAATTGAGGCTACTGCCACAACACCAGCCAACCTCTTGTTTTCAAATTCAGAACAATTATCAAAAGATCCAGCTCCAGTTAAATCCTCTAATACCTTTAACTTAGGTTCTACATTAACCAGATAACCCTGAAACAGCTCTAAAATAACTTTGATAGTAATCAGCCTTGGGTCGTCAGTTAACATCTCTTCAGGAAATTTTTTAAACCAGTTTAAAATACTTGTCTGTAAACCCAGGCGGAAAAGTTCACCACTCTCCATAAAGATTACAGATGCTGCCCTGTCAAAATCCCTGGCCTTTACTAATTCCTGAACTGCTTCACCAATTAAACCCTTATCCAGGTACCAATCAGCTGCCTTACTATGTATACTTTTAATTAAATCAGATTCAGTCTGACCCATAACCTTTATTATACCATCGGTAAAAATCTGATGATAACTATACCAGTAATCTTGAGACTCATCTTTACTATCAATAACCTTCAAAAATAGCTGTTTCTTATAAATCAAACCAATCATTTCTTCAACTTTTTCTCTCTGGTAACCAGTCACATAACTTACAAGTTCCAGGTTGAAATTCTTTAATGGTGCTGTCTTCAAAAGAATATCTTTAACTTCTTCTGACTGTTGATAAAAAATCTCCTCTAAAAGAAAATCAACCATCTCAACTCTGGCTACTTTAAAAGCTTTTTCTTTCAGCCTTTTTACTGATAGGTCAGGCATCAGAGAGATGAATTGAATTCCGGTAATCCAGCCCTCTGTTATCCTGTAAATAATTTCAGCCTCATAGGCAGAAATCTTCAGATTATTTTCAGCCATATATCTTTTAATCTCATCAGAATTAAAAATAAGCTGTTCCTGATCAAATATTTTTGCTTTCCCACGACCTTTCCATCTAATCAAAGGCCAGTCAGGCTCTTCTCTGCTAGCTGCCACAATATGTAAGCCTGCAGGAAGATTTTCTATCAGATAGATAAAGAGAGCATTTAGCTCTGAAGAACTAATAGCCTCTAACTCATCAATAAATATATATAGATTAATATCTTCAGCTTCAATCTGTTTATAAAAATCAGCAATCAGTTCTTTAGCGTTCTTAAGAATTTTGTCGGCTGGATTAGAACCAGCAGCCTGAAAATATTTTTCAGGATCAATCACCAGATTATCTAAGCTCTGATTAATGGTATTAAAAAAATCCTTTAAAAATCTGCTGATTGAATTATCCTCCTCTGAAAGGCTCAGCCAGCATCCAGCTCTATCAATCCTATTATAATAATTAACCAGAGTTGTAGTCTTGCCATAACCGGCAGGAGCAATTATTAGAGTTAAATTCCTATAGAAACCTCTATCTAATTCAAGAGAACGGCTAATTTCATCGTAAAGCTCAAACTTCTCAACAGAACTCTGAATTAATGGTGGATTAATCCTATCTTTTAATATAAACTTATTCATACTGGCCACATCCTTAAAATTTAAGCTGATAATACATTATTATATAAAAACTATATAAATTCCTGCATGGCCTGAATATTTTTATCTGCTATCACCAATAATTCTCCGATAGGATTCTGACTTAAATGTTTCTTCAATAATCTCCATTAATCTTTCTTGAATTGCCTCCTGGTTATCTTTTTCATTATAGTCATAACATAGTTCATAAAAATTATAGAATCTATAAAATTCCTCATGGCTTTTAGCAGCTTTAAAAAACCGCTCATCAACATCCTCCCAGATACTCATATCTATTTTATCTATAACATCCTCTTCAAACCCCTGGTGGATATGATTCATATCTATCAGCAGATGTTTTAAAAACTCCTCTCTCCGCTTCTTCTTGCTATATTTCTTGAATATATGATCTGTCAGCAATCCTAGCATGAAGACTATTATAATTGCCAGATTAAATTCAATTGCCATAATTTCAACTCCTATTTATGTAGTATTAGTTTAAACTACTTATAACTACCTGACCTGCCTGCCATCTTTATAAACCTGCTTAACATTATAGATGTCTCTAATATCCTGATCCGGCTTCCCATCAATTACAACAAAATGGGCAGCTTTTCCAGACTCCAGCGTGCCTAACTTATCATCAAGCTCAAGCATCTCAGCTCCAGTAACTGTAGCAGCTCTTATTGCCTCAAGCGGCTCCATTCCATATTCAACCATCAGCTCAATCTCATATAAGTTATTGCCATGAATATTAAGAGGCGTGCCAGCATCAGTACCCATGGCAATCTTAACTCCGGCCTCTCTTGCCATCTGAAAACTCCGAATATGACTCTCCATAACAGCTTCAGATTTTTTAACAGCAAACTCAGGTATACCAGCTTCAACACCTTCCTCCACAATACAGTGTACTGCAGCCAGAGTCGGCACCAGATAAACTTCATTTTCCAGCATAAGCTCAATCGCCTCATCATCTAAAAACACACCATGCTCAATACTATCAATCCCTGCCCTGATAGCATTCTCAATACCATCAGTCCCCTTGGCATGGCTGGCAGTTTTCCGGCCAGCTTTATGGGCTTCAGCAATAGCAGCAGCCATCTCCTCTTCAGTCAGCTGAGGAGCGCCAGGCTCAACCCCTTCAGTCATAACGCCACCAGTGGCCATTATCTTAATAAAATCCACACCAGCCTTTAACTGCTCCCTGGCCGCCTTTCTGGCCTCAGCAGGACTATCAACTTCCCTGCCAATAAAATGGCCATGGCCACCAGTCATAGTTATTAACTTGCCGGCAAGCTGCATCTCAGGACCAGCTATCAATCCATTATCAATAGATTCTTTTAAACCAAACTCTAAATAATCCAGGCCGCCCATATCCCTGACAGCAACAATCCCATTCCTGACAGTCTCCTCCATAAAAGAAACAGCTTTAATCGTAATCAGCGAAGCTGAATCCTCTGCAAGCGAGCCAAAGGGGTCAGAAGAGGCATCAAATAAAGAATGTATATGACCATCAACCAGTCCAGGCAGAAGAGTCATACCCTCCAGGTCAATTATTTCACCATCAGCTCCCTGACCTTTCTCAGCATCGCCGGCATATTCAATCCGGCCATCTTCAATAATAATCAGCCCATCCTCTATAACCCTTTCCTCTTTAACATCTATGTATCTCAAATTCTTAAATACCGTCTTCATTTAGTTTTCCTCCTCTGTAACCACCTAATTCATAATATAATCAATCTAATTGAACAATATCATCAATTTAATGATTTATCAAGATTTAAGATAACAACAAAAAACTCTACCAGATTTAAATTCCAGTAGAGTTAGTTATCAGCTATTAAATTAATTCCATTCCACTCCAGAATCAATCCAGTATAAATACGGTCATTCTTCGGTCTAGACTCGGTCTTTCCTCGGTACTTCTTCGGTTTAGATTCGGTATTGATTCGGTATTGATTCGGTATTGCAACGGTCTTGTTCCGGTTTAACTTCGACCCAATAATCTTTGAGCCAGGTTTTAATTAATCAATATTCTTTATATATATCTTCCAGTTATCCTCCGACTGCTCCTGCTTTCCTCCGGGTCTGCTACAGCTCTCATTTAGTATTAAGCCAGAATTCATCAAGCTTACTTTTAAGATTAAACTTATAAAACACCTTAAAGATATATACTTTTCAAATCAGTTTTACCCTGTCCTGTCAATTTAGTATTTCTAATTAATTATATCAAACCAGGCTAATAAAAGTAAATAACCAGCTAGTGCAAGCAGAATAAAATAATTATTTCAAAAATCTCCAGTTCTATTTCTTCACAGAATATACTCCAGCCTCATCACCTTCAAATATCAGTTCAAAATCAGTAAATCCTGCTCTATCAAATAACTCCTGTTGAGTTTCAATAGAGAAAGGAATATCAAGGTGAAATAACTCCTCTTGCAAAAACTCATTATTCTCTAGCCTATCATTATAATCTGCCAGCAGCTCGACTTCTTTAATCTTAGAGACAATATAATCACCTTCAATATAAAATCCACCAGGTTTTAGAGCTCTCCAGATCTTCTTATATAAATTCAGCTTAATATCTGGCAGAAAGTGATGTAAGGACATTACAGAAATAATATAATCATATTCATCTGATAATAATTCCACATCAAGATAAGATCCTCTAATTACCTCTATCTGATCTGACTTATCAATATACTTACTAATTAATTGATCCAGCATCTCCTGAGAAAGATCAATTCCAGTCACATCTGCATTAGGAGCCTTAGCAAAAATATATTCAAGCTCAAGTCCAGTCCCACAGCCTAAATCAAGTAACTTTATCGGACTTTCAGTCTTTAAGATAGGCTCAGCAATAGAGTTATAAAAAACTTCATAATCATTAACATTTTCAGCCATATGTCCATCATATCCAGTAGCTCTCAGATCAAAAAACTCTTCCATCTTCTCAAATTTATTTTTCTGTGGATTCATTCTGTCACCTGCCTCTATTTTATATTACAATATTCTATTTTAAATTTAAAAGTCCTGCAAATAATTCTATTATTGCTTTTAACTCCTTAAAGTGATAATATTATAATATGTCGAAATTTGATATAATATTTTAAAGGGGGAAAACAATGAGAAGAGTATATCTAAGTAGCCTAGTAGTTCTCATGTTGGTGTTCAGTCTATTTATTGGAGGAGCAAGTAATGTAATCGCCGAAGAAGATACAGTCGTTATTGGTCAGTCAGCTGAAGCACCAGGGCTTCACACATTAATTGAAACAAGCATTCCGGTCTTCGAAAGGGTCAACCTTATCAATGAGCCGCTGGTAAAATTAAACCATAACCTGGAACCTATTCCCTGGCTTGCCAGTGATTTTGAAATTCTTGAGGGAGCAACCAGAATTGAAATGACTTTAAGAAACGATGTTCTATGGCATGATGGCAGCCAGTTTACCGCTGCTGATGTCAAGTATACTTATGAATGGTTATTAGACGAGGATAATCCAGGAGCGAATCGAGATATTTATGCCGATATAAATGAAATCGAAATAGTTAGTGATTATGAAATGGTTTTTCATCTAAGTAGTCCAAACTCCTTTATGATCAATAATATGGCTAGATTAGGAATAATCCCAGAGGAATATCATGAAGAAGTTGGCCATGATGAGTTCGCAGAAGCTCCGTTAGGAACTGGCC
The DNA here is from genome assembly GCF_015666175.1 of Halonatronomonas betaini. Taxonomy (NCBI): domain Bacteria; kingdom Bacillati; phylum Bacillota; class Clostridia; order Halanaerobiales; family Halarsenatibacteraceae; genus Halonatronomonas; species Halonatronomonas betaini. The sequence goes on from NZ_JADPIE010000002.1 coordinate 326,642, forward strand.
CCTATGTCCATGAAGATTGGACCCGGGGAGAATATCATACAATGACAGCCTTTGAAGATTACTGGGGTGGAGTACCCAATTTCTATCGTCTTGATTTCCGTCCTATTCCAGAAGATTCTTCCAGACTTTTAGCTTTTGAAGCCGGTGAAATTGATATGTATCACGGTAATGTGATTACTGATGATATAGCCAGACTTGAAGAAGATCCTGATTTTCTGGTCAAAAGGACAGCGACACCAAGATATAATTATGTTGCTCTCAATCAAGAATCAACAGAAAATCCTGAAATCATGCAGGACCCATACTTTAGAAAAGCTGTAACCCATGCTTTAGATAGAGAAGGAATTATTGAAAATATTAAAGCAGGATTAGGACAGCCTGGAAAATCAGCAGTAATGCCCTATATGGAACATTTTAATGATGAACTTGATTACCCTGAATATGATATGGACAAAGCCAGAGAGTATATTGAAATGTCAAGCCTTGAAGGTGGAGAAACAGTCAATCTATATGTAACTGAAGGAGACTTCTGGGAATCAGTTGCCGAAATCCTGGCCTATGAATTAAACAATTTAGATATCAATGTGAATATAAGAATCGAGGAGTATGGTGCCTATCTTGATAGACTATATGACACCAAAGACTTTGACATGTATGTATTTGGCTGGACCGGTCAAATCGATCCGGATAGAGCCATGTACCGTCAGTTCCATAGTGAAGGTTTAAATAGGGTAGGTTTCTATAATGAGCGGGTAGACGAGCTCCTTGATAAAGGTAGAACTGTCGATCCTAATAGCCAGGAATCTGTAGAAATTTATAGAGAAATCCAGGCACTTATCTTAGAGGATAACCCTAAAGCATTTATCGACTATGATGAAGAAATTTCAGTACTCCATGCTGATTTTGAAGGTTTTGAAGTCCATCCATATAATGCAAATAACTGGATCCAGTTATTTGATAGAGTCACCAGAGCCGAATAAATTAATGCTTATTCTATCTAAAAAGGCTAGCAATCCTGCTAGCCTTTTTCTATTTTATTATTCAGCAACAATATCATTACTCAATCTCCCAATCCCTTCAATCTCCACCTCTATCCTATCTCCAGGTTTAAGATAAACTTCAGGCTCCCTGGCCATACCAACCCCCTCAGGAGTTCCAGATAAAATAACTGTACCTGGCAATAGAGTCATATTTTTTGAGCAATAACTTACAATAGCCCTGATATCAAAAATCATATCAGCAGTATTGGACTCCTGCATAATCTCGCCATTTAAAATAGATGCAATCCTTAAATTATCAGGCTCAAGCTCAGTCTCAATCCAGGGCCCAATAGGACAAAAAGTATCAAAGGATTTACCCCTGGCCCACTGCTGGTCAATCTCTAACTGACAATCTCTGGCCGATATATCATTGGCACAGGTATAACCTAAAATATAATCATCCACTTCAGCAGCTTCAATGTTTTTAGCCTTCTTGCCAATAATTACAGCCAGTTCAGCCTCATAATCAACATAATCTGGCGCCTGTGCTGGGATTATTATGTTAGACCCAGGTCCAGTAATACTTGTTGTCGCTTTAAGAAAAATTACCGGCCTCTCAGGAAATTCATGACCTGTCTCAGTTGCATGATTTTGATAATTTAAACCAATGGCAATTATATTAGGTGGCTCAACAGGGCTCAATATCTCAACATCATCCAGATTAAAAGTATTATTAGATATTTTAAATTCCTTAAAAAGATCACCCTTTATCTCTTTTAATATTCCATTCTCATAAATTCCATAATTTATCCTCTCATCTTTTTTAAACCTTAAAATCTTAATTGCAATCATCCTCTCAATTAATAGTTAATTATATAATACCTTTAACCAAGAATAATTTCAATCTTTAAATAAGTAAAGTAGCATCACAGATTGTAATGCTACTTTTTTTTTATTATATTTAGTTTTAAATTAAACTATTTCTTCTAGTAAATTGACTGCTTTTTCAATATGTTCTGGTCTCGAAGTCTTAACACCTTTAAAATTGCGGTCTTCTTTTAAATCTTCAACTCCAAAACCATCTTCATCATAAGCAACCATCATATTGGACCCTATCTTTTTATCAATTACCAAAAACCATTCTCTAATTAATTTATGATTCGCAGGTAGATATACAAACTCAATATTTTCATGGAGTTCAAGTTCCTTATCCTTTTCCCCAAATAAATAGACTTTATCTACATTATCTGCTAACTCATGATATCTATCCCAGATAGCCTCAGCCCTGGAAACCTTCTGAAAACCAGCATAGACTGTAGCTTCAGTTGGCTTTCTAAGTAAAGTAGCCTCCATTAAATAACACATCTGCTCAAGACTTGAAACCTTACTATCAAACTTTAAAGACATCTTACTTAAGACATCATCATTAGCATCCCCACCTAAACTTTTTTGCTGAGCTTCAACTTTATCAAAAATCTCTTCGTATAATGAAATATTTTTCATTCTTAATCATCTCCTTTAATATTTTTATAGGTTGATGTTAATCTAATCCTCTTAAAAATAGGATAAAAAACTATTGAAACCAGAGTAGCCTTTAACAGATTAAAGGGAGCTATTACCATAGCAAGATAACTATTAATTCCCTCAATTGCCGGGTTAACGGCCCTTGCTGCTAAAATTGTATTCTCAAGGGGAAGGTCTAAAATAGCCTCATACAGTGGGATTATAATTAAAAGATTTGTTATTAATGCCATAATAACCATGCCTGCCGTACCAACTATAAGACTGAGTACTGCCTTTTTGTACCTGGCATAAAAATAAGCTGAAATAAATACAAATGTTCCACTAATTAAAAAATTAGCCAGCTCACCAACCCCCATAGTTGCTGTAATAGTTAAATGAAGTAAATTTCTAATAAAGACAACTCCAATTCCTGATGCCGGCCCCAGAGAGAAACCAATCAACAATGCCGGGAGATCACTAAAATCCAGTTTCAAAAATGGCGGGAAAACAGGTAGAGCAAATTCAAAGATCATTATCAAAAATGAAATTGCTGCTATAATTGATATTAATATTAAACTTCTTAACTTACAGTCTCTCATAGAACCCTCCACAATTTATAATAAAATTCTCTAATACTATTTATTCTCGATAAAAATCAAATTTCCTCCTCCAAAAGTCTCATTTATTTAAAGAAATTTTATTGAATTAAATTGATAGAGATACTATAATAGATTAGGAGGGATAATATGTTCAAATTAGATAAAGTCAGTTACAGGGATATACTTAAAATAGACCATTTGGAGCTTGGATCAAAAAAAATTACTGCGATCAGTGGCCCCAGTGGCGGTGGCAAGACAACACTTTTAAGGCTTTTAATTAATTTTATCTCACCTGATTCTGGTGAGATTCTTTATAAAGATAAGCCTCTAGAATCATATAGTCCAGAAGTTATCCGTAAAAAAATAAAAATGTTAGGCCAGCAGCCAATAATGTTTGGGGAAACCATTCAAGAAGAATTTGAGATAGCTTTAAATTTTGCAAATATCAATGAAGATAATATAGATCATTATAAAGAACTCCTTGAAATTGTACGTGTGGATAAAGAACTTAACGATAAAAGTTCAGAATTATCAGGAGGAGAAAAACAGAGACTTGCTCTGGCTAGACTGCTCTTATTAAAGCCAGAGATACTATTACTTGACGAACCGACAGCATCACTGGATAAAGGTAACCAGAAGCATATCCTTGATTTCTTATCTGAATATGCAAAAACCAATGGCAGCAAAATTATTATGGTCACCCATTCACCAGAATTAACTAAAGATATTGCCCAAGAACATATTATTATATCAGATGGGAAAGTTCAGGAAGGAGCTGTAATTAATGACTAATGGAATAGATGGTGGAGTAATTGATATTCCGCTAATCCAGCTCATTATAGCATACTTCTTCGTCCTCGTTTTAATTATCATTGTCAGAAAACAAAAAATAGATAAAGAAAAACAGATAATTCTGGCAGCAACCAGAATGACCCTCCAATTAGTGATAGTTGGGTTCCTCCTTGAATATATATTTGAGATGCCCCATCCCGGCATAACCCTTTTAATCTTGCTTATAATGGAAGGTTTTGCAATCCAGAATATTTTCTCCAGAGTCAGCACAGAACTTTCTTTTAATATGAAAAAAGTTACTGCTATTTCAATGTTTGCAGGAACAGTTTTTACACTATTTTTCTTTTTGATTCTGGTAATCGGCTTATCACCCTGGTATTATCCAAGATATTTCATTCCAATTGCAGGTATGTTAATCGGTAATTCAATGACAGGCATCTCATTAGGTGTTGAACACCTGGTTAATCAGATCAAAAAGAACCCGGAAAAAATTGAGGCAGCCTTAATGTTAGGAGCATCTCCTCAACAGGCAACCAGACAGGTTGCCAATCAGGCTTTTTATAATGCCATTCTGCCAACTGTCAATTCAATGATCGGTATGGGCATTATATTCCTTCCAGGAATGATGACCGGTCAGATCCTTTCAGGTGTCAGTCCTTTTCTAGCAATCAGATATCAGATTGCTATCATGATGGGTATTCTAGGTGCAGTCACCCTGACTACCTATCTACTGGTTAAATTAGGTGTTAAAACCTATTTTAATGATAGGATGCAGCTTACAATTAATAATGATTAATTCCATAAAATAGCTCCTCCATAATGGAGGAGCTAACATAAATTATTATATTCTTGAAATATTCAATCAATTTCTATTTCAGTCAATAATTTATTTAAATATTCCTTATGCATATCATAATTAATATCAGCTTCATTTATAATCTCTTCAGGAAAAACCATTGATTCAACCTGGATATTACCATTATTATCATTTATATTTTCATCAAACTCAGACATGATTTTATCCACAAAAATATTGACCCCTTCTCTGTCAGTTAGAGGTAATAAAAAAGTATATTCAGAGGGACTGGTATAATAAACCCTATCAATATCTCTAATTTTAGAGGTTATGTTAGATTTCAATTTTATTATTTCAGAACTATTTATTCTGTTAAGATAATTAAGCCTGACTACAGCAAAATCCAGACCAGACCTAATAGACCTGCTGAGTTCCATTGAGAGATCAGTTTTCAAATTGCTTATAACCTCATTAAAATCTTTTGAAGGTACAGCTTCTTTTTTATATTGTTTTTTCGAAGATAAAATTAAGTTAACTTTTTGCAGCAGAGTTCTTTTATCAAAGGGTTTTGTTATATAATTGTCTGCCCCAAGATTAATCGCCTTTTTAATTTTTTCTTTTCTGGCCTCCATACTGACTATTACAATCTTTATATCAGGATAATTAGTCTTTAGATATTTTAATAGATCAAAGCCATCTTCACCTTTAAAATATAAATCTATCAGGGCAAGATCTATTTCTTCTAAAGAAATATTACTGGAAAAGGAATGATCTTTAACTGCTTCAACTGAACCAGACTGAAAAACCCTATACCCCTCTCTGCTCAGCATATTATTTAATTTTATTCTTATGAGATTAACATCATCAACTATTAATATATTTTTAATTTAACACACCTCCAGCTGCCCCTTAAAACCTCAGTGATAAGCAGCTTAGCCCACCATCAAGTTTCCTGAATTCAGAAACATCTAAAGTAATAAGCTTAAAACCAGCAGCTTCTAATTTCTTTTTAACCATCGGATAGCCTGATGGAATTATCAAATAATCATTGACCCGAACTGAATTGGCTGCATAATCCTCTGAATCACCAAGTATTATCTGATTATACTTTAAGAATTCAGGTCTGCCTAGAAACATACCAGTTATCAGAACTGTATCATCTCCAATATATGATGCACCAGACTTTAAATGAAGCATGTTCTCAATTTCTATACCGAAAGTCTTATAGCCATAATTGCCAGCTATCTCAGAAAGCTGTTCAACCCCGGCTGTATTTGTTCTATCAGAAATCCCGGCATATAATATATTATTAACCTGGATAATATCACCGCCATCTAGTGTAGCCGGGCTTTCAATCCTGTGAATATTATCCACAGAATAAAATTCTTTAATAGCTGATTCAATAGCTTCTGTTTCTCCTTTTCTGGAATCAGCACCTGGATTGGTTATCACAGCAAAATCACTGGTTACAATTGCCGGGTCCTCAACAAATACTGAATCAGGATAATCCTCCTCGGCTTCCAGTACAGTTACTTCCAGCCCAGCTTTTTCTAAAGCTTTAATATAATTATTATGTTGAATAACTGCTTTTTCATAATCTGGTTTACCTAAATTTGATTTTGAAATCCCATCAACCATTGATTTGCCAGGCTTCTTAACTATTGCATTAGTTAGCTCCATTTATATCATTCCATTCCATTTAAATATTCATCAATAAAACTAAGCACTTCTATTTCATATTCAATTAAATTATCCCAGTAAACAGTCTGATGACTACTATCCTCCACAGTATAGAAAACTTTATTATCATGAGAAATTGAATTATAAATATCTTCAGCCATATGATATGGAGTTAATTGATCGGCTCTGCTGTGGATAAGCATCAGCGGTACTTCAGAATTTTTTATCTGCCTGGTTACATCTGCATCAGCATAATTATATCCCAGTCTAAATCTGGTAAATAATTCTCCAACAGAGAGCATATAATCTCTAATTAGACCGGAACCAAACTCCTGCTCTAACTGTTGCAAGACCATCTCGCGCTTATTGCTAATAGCAGACTCCAGGATTACAAAGTCAATATTTTGGTTGGCATGGTCAGAACCTGCATATATTCCAGCAGTTGCCCCACCAAATGAATTACCCCAGACACCTAATTTAAACTCATTACCAATTAACTCTCTTAAATAATTAACATAATCTTTAAGATCATTGCTTTCTAAATATCCAAAGGTATTATAATCAGCCAGATTTTCACCTGAGCTCCTCTGGTCATAGGTCAGAACATTATATCCATTTTCTAAAAAGATTCTGGCCTGGGGATACACAGAAACTCGATTACCTCCAAGTCCATGAACTAAAATAACTGTATCATTATTTTTCTCACCATCTGATAATATTAAATCAGCAGGTATTTCATGATCCCCGGAAGTCGACTCAATCCTGATATTTTCTATATTATACCTGGCTCTAAATTCATCAATATCAAAATCCCAATTTGCCTCCAGCCATGACTCTGTACTTGCCAGACTGGTCCCTTCTGGACTGGTCATCTGAGTAGACCCATCAGAAACAGCCAGACCGATAAAAATAGTTGTAGCTATAAAACCAGCCAGAACTAAGAGTAAAACTGTAATTAATATTTTTCTCTTTAAACTCATATACAAATCTCCTCTAGAGCTTATCTGGCTCTGGATATTCTACCCCAAAAGTCTCTACTTCTACTGTTTCCATAACCTTTGGCTCTTCTGGCCTATCATTTTGATCTGTATTAACAGTTGCAATCTCATCAACGACATCCATACCATTTATAACTTGACCAAAGGCAGCATAAGCACCATCTAGACGTTGAAAATCTTTATGCATTATAAAAAACTGAGATCCAGCTGAATCATAGGCCTGAGATCTTGCCATTGAGATAACACCTCTGGTATGCTCTAAATCATTCTCAAAGTCATTCTGTGCAAATTCCCCTTTTATAGAATAACCTGGTCCCCCTCTTCCAGTTCCATCAGGGTCTCCTCCCTGAATCATAAAATTCTCGATAACCCGATGAAAAATGAGGCCATCATAATAACCCTGTTCGACAAGATAAATAAAATTATTAACTGTATTTGGAGCTACCTCTGGATAAAGCTCAACCTCTATCTCTCTGCCAGCTTCCATAGATATTGTAACAATAGGATTCTTTTCTTCTGCATTAACTTCTGTCATTATAAAAAAACCTCCAATTAAAATTATTATTAAAAAGATTAAAAAATTCTTTTTCATGGCATTTCCTTTCTAACTTATTCAGTTATAAATCTCAAATTTTTATTTAATATAGTATTCCATCTCCAGCCCAAATTCATCTTCTCTAGCTATTATATCATAATCCTCCAGATTTTTATCTAAAAATCTTACAGTTTCCTGCTTTAATTCTTTTAAAATAACTGTATCAAATCTATTATTAAAATAATTTTTGATATCCTCTTCAATATTTAACTTCAGTTCCTCAGCTAAAACATTTTCATCAACTGATTCAAGCTCTTCATCTTCTTTTTTAATTTTTCGGCGAATTACTTCATCAACATAATAATTCAGAAAATCTTTGAATTCTTCAGATCTTCTTTCCATAATTAAGGTCTAATAGCGAAAAATTATTAACCTGCTATTAAACCTCCACCTCCTTTTACAGAATTTTTTAGCTATACCCAATTCAATTATAATATTATATTTCTTAAAAGTAAAAGGCCTCTAATACCATTAAAGATAGCCATAACTAAAGTACCCCTGGCCTAAAGCTCAGACCAGGGTTTAATAATTTTTATATTAACTAATATAATCTTCGCTAAAAATTCCAATACGATTTAATATCTTCATAGATCTTAACTCTAAATTTGAAACTTCTTCTGGATACAAATATTCTACATTCAGAGAACTTTTTTCACTCTCTGAAATTAGCTCATCAGAAACCCCAAATGCTTCATAAAGTACAATCAGGTTATACGTACAATCGCCATCAGGATCAATATCATAAAAATCTTCACCAGAAAATATATCTGTCAACTTTAAATTATCAGCTTTAATCCCTGTCTCCTCATATAATTTTCGACAGGCAGTCTCTTTGATTGTCTCCCCTAAACGCATGGTGCCTCCTGGAAGACCCCAGTTACCAGTTTCACATTTATACTGTAATAAAACTCTGCCATTGTCATCTCTGGCAAGAATTGATGCCCCTACCAGTATAATCGGAGTTTTTCCAATTTGCTCCCGTAATCTATCAATATAGTTTGACATTAGCTGATTCTCCTCATAATATCAATTCCTTATAGATTAAAGCATTTTATATTTTTCACTTAAGCCCTTAGGATTGTCAATAGATAATCTGTACTTAACTTTATCTGATGAGATTCCCTTTTCCTTTGCATAATTTTCAACTTCCTCATGAGATTTAGCTACAACCCTTTCCTCGCCGACCTGATATACCTTATATTTTCCTTCTCGCATTTAAAAACCCCCAAGAATTTTTATGTTGAGATATCAAGCTTACATTTATATTTCACGATTAAATTTGTTTTTCCTGCATTATTTAACTAATTAAATAAAAAAATCAGCTATAGTTTTAGCCGATTAATTTATATAGAGTCTATTTTAGTTTAAACATCAAGTAATTGCCTGAAATTAGAAACCAATAAATAATTGAAAAGTTAAATTAAAAGCTCTAAAATTAGATAAAGGCCCATTAGAAATCTTCCTATCACTTATCTCCCAGCTACTCCCAAAGTCATGTGTAAATAAATAACCAGCAGATGCAGAAATATCAATTGGCCCTATGATTGAATATGCCAAATTAACCCTGGGATTAAATACAATAAAGCTCTTTTCCATAGTTGAAGTATTATGACGACTATCTGCAATATCACCTATAATATTCTCAAAGTCTCCAGGTTCATCAGATAAAAGCCTTAATTCCATATTTCCTCTTCCAAATAATGCCCCTGCTGAAATTTCTAAATCTCTAGTTGCATAGAAACCACGCTTATAAAGGAGACCTTTATAATTGACTGAGAGTTCTGATTTTGCCTCCCCACTAATATTATTGGTAGTTCCTCTCATGGTTATACCGCCAAACCTATTGCCAACTTTTCTGCCAGCTATACCACTGCTTCCATAAACAAATACATTATTACTTAACTCTGGAAAACCACTACCAGTTAAAATATTATTTAAATCCCCTAAGTCAAGGCGAAACAGACCTAATTCAGGGCCACCCCCCACTCTCACATTATAACCAGTCCAGTTTGGGGACTGCTGGATTTCATCTAAATCAATCCTATCTTCCTGTTCTGCCATTACAGTAACCGGCTGAATAATAAATAAGCTAACAAGAAAAATTAATAATAATCTCTTCATTTCAGTCACCTTTCATATCTCTTAAATAATACAGGCTCTATTTATTAATTCAATATAAAACAATTATATCCTGCCAGGAATACCTGTTAATTTTTTATTCAAAAACCACAAAAATATTTACCTTTCAAATCTGATCATATCTTGAGTCATAAATACATCAAGTCCAACATCTAATTGATTAATTTCCCCGTCTAAATCACTTTTAAATTCCATTGCTATCTCCATAGGCCCGGCAATATCAACATGCCCGGTAAAGACATTATAATGCCAGTGCTCCATTTCCAGCTCTGTACCATGATAATCAGCTATCAGCCTATCATCATCAATAAATACAGAAAAAGTGCCATATAAAGGATGATTATATTCTCCAGTTAGATCTTCTAAAGCATGAGATGGCAGAGTAGCTTCCCTTCTTTTATCCCGGTCAAATAATGACATAGTAAAATCTACTGGCTGCTGGGCTAATAATTCAAGATAATCATCCTTCCATTGAACTGGTTCTAAATCAAGGAGACGATCAATAGCTTCATTGGCTATAATTTGAGTCACTGGACTGCCATGGAGATTACTAAGGACAACAATACCTATATTCTTATCTGGAATCAGGTTGACTCCAGCACTAAAACCCATGGTAACTCCGTCATGGTTAACTCTAAAATTACCTCTATATGAACTGATAAACCAGCCAAGTCCATAGCCATAATGGTCTGTATAAGAATCCATTCCCCTGCTGGAAATATTATTAGCCGAATTAAAGAAACTATTAATTGAACCTCCGCTGATTAACTGCTCATTTCCTATTCTTCCATTATTTAAATAGACCTGCATCCAGTTATTCATTTCATCCACATTTGAATTAATTGAACCGGCTGGTGCAGCTGCTCCCAATTCCCAGAAATCAATCTCAGCAAGAGATTCAAATCTATCCTCTGAGACATATGGAAATGCAAAATTTTCAGTCTGTTTAAGTTCATATATGCTTAAATTAGAAATATTCATATCAAGGGGCTTAAAAACTCTATCCTGAACAGCCTCTTCCCAGCTCATGCCAGTTATCTCTTCAATTACTAGCCCGGCTAAAATATAACTATAGTTTCCATAATGAAAAGAATTTCTGAAATCCTGATTTCTTTCCATATATCTAATATTTTCAAGAATTCCCTCTCTGGTCAGATCCTGATTAAAGATCAAAGTAAAATCATAACGTGGCAGGCCTGATCTATGGCTGACTAAATCTCTAACTGTAATATAACCACTAATTGGGTCATTATCTAATCTAAAATCAATATAATTTCTTATCGGTTCATCCCAGCTTAATTTTCCTTCATCTACTAACATTCCAAGTATCATAGTTGTAAAAGGTTTGGTAGTTGAACCAATTCCAAAGAGAGTTTCAGAATTTACAGGCTGAGATTCATCAAGATCCAGATAGCCAAATCCATCAGCAAATAAAACCTCTTTATCAGTAACAATTCCAACAGCAATCCCGGGTGTATTCCAGTCTTTCCGGATAGATTCTATATAATCAGCAAAATCATCTAAAGCTAAAATATTTAACTCAACCTCTTTTAACCCTTCTGGCCTTAATTCAATAGGAAAAGTCATACCTGCCTGCATAAAGTCTCCTGAAATCAAACTGCCATCATCAGATATCTCTGCCTTTACTGCAGGATCACCAGGTAGACCTTCTAATAAAAACTCAATATTTTTACTATCTACAGAATTAATTATTAAATTAATATCATAAGCTCCCTGAGCAGGAATGTCCATTGAACCTGTTAATTTATCATCTTCAAGCTGAAACTCGACTATAAGTTCAAGGGGACTGCCAGGTATTTCAATAGCACCTTCCCATTCACCAATAAAATTATCTACTGCAATACCTGGAGTAGCAAAAACTAAAACCAACAAAAATATGCCAGGAATAAAAAACATCCCTTTTCTTATTATTTTATTGTTCATTATCAATTCCCCTTTTTATTTTTTTCTAATTCGTCATCCCAGTACTGATTACCTAAGTTCATGTAATCTTTATCACTTATCAATTCCTTATGAATATTTTCAACGATCTCATCAGAAACATAACCATTATTAACTAATTCTTTTCCTGCTTTAGATAATTCTGAATAAAAATCTTCTACCCTTTTTTTATATTTATCGTATTCTGGTTGTGCAAGTAATTCACCGCAATTCCGATAGACTTCTAAAACCATTGGTTGTAAAGATGTCAGAGCCTGAATGATCTTAAAATTATTATCACCAGGAAAACCAGAGTTTGCAATCATAAATTGACTTGGAAAACTATTCACTCTTCCCTCATGATAAAATTCCCCCTCCTCAGAAACTTGAATATGAGGAGTGGCAAGTGGTAAAAGCCTATCGGTAAAATTCTTTAACAAACCAGTCATATACATATTATATACAGGTGTTGCCAGACCAATAATCTCTGATTCAAGATATAAACTAATCATATCAGTCATATCATCGTTAATAGTGCATTTGCCTGGAGTTTTATCCCAGCAGTTAAAACAACCCCTGCAATGTTGAATATTATGGTCAACTAAAAATATTTCTTGAACATTAGCCCCTGCTTTAGCCGCTCCCTCTAATAAAGGTTTAACAATTCTGTGGCTATTGCTTTCTATTCCCCTGGGACTTCCATTAAAAACTGTTATTTTCATTAACCTCGCTCCTTAATAAAATAAATTTTTGAAGTCATTATAATTACAGTAAAAATAATCGCACCTACAATTAACAAGATCCCTAATCCTAATTCGAACTGATTACCAAGAGAAATCCCGACAACTCCCCTGTAAATATAGAGCAATAATAATCCGACTAAAGATTTGATCAGAAGAATTGTCCTGGCTGCAATAACTCTAATTGTTTCAAATTGATTTTTTGAAAGATTTCCTTCTTCTGAACTTTTATGCTTATTTATTATGATTAGATTAGCAGGTGATAATATAAACTTATAATTTATAATTGAGAGCAAAAAATAAACACCTACTGCAACAGCTCCAAAAGCTAATAAAACTGTTCTATCTCCCCAGGCAGTAGGAACTCCTGTTAAAGTAAAATTAACTGGAACACCATTTGAAATTCGACCATAACTAAAGCTTAAAAGAAAAACTGTATATAAAAGAATTAATAGTGGAATAATTTCAACCACTGGCGGATAAAACCTTTTAACCTTTAAAAACAATATCCTCACCTCTCAAATTTTTATTCATGTTAAAATGTTAACTAATAATATTAATATACACCACTCATTTAAATATGTCAATACATAAATTAATAAATTTAATTTTATGTTTTAATATATTTAAATAAATGAAATCATTGTTTGTTTTTTATTGATTTTAAAGCCTCTCTTGTAGCCAGGGAAGACAGATCATTATTTTTAACAAACTCCCTGATAACTTTAGCATCGACCTTTGAATACTCCCTCAATGACCAGCCAATAGCTTTTTGAATAAAAAATTCATCAATAGCTTTTAAATGCATGATAATATCAAATAATAAATCTACATCTGTTTTCTCTTTGTATCCTAATTGAAATAAAAGAGCTGAACGTTGAAGCCAGATATTCTCAGAGGTAATCCATTTATCCAGATAGTTTTCTTTCTCTTCAGGAAATTTTATAAAATAACTTCCAATCAGTTTCTTTGCTATCAAATCAACTGTATCCCACCATGATTTATTAACAACCATATATTCAAAAAGCTCGATAATCTCTCTATCAAAATCCTGAAGACATTTTTCAACTAATTCCTGGGCAAAGTACTGATATTCCCGTTCAGGTAATTTCCATAACTTTTTAACCACATTATCTAATTCATTGTAATCAGGTCTCCGTTCCTTCCTCATGAACTCTCTGGTAGCCTTCCTTCTTGAATTTGCTTTAATTCCAAAAAACTCAAATTTATCTCTCATATAACTCTTTTGATGAATAGCATCTTCAGGATTGGCTTCAGCTTCAAGTGCATTTTTTATCCCTTTAATATAATCATTATACTGAACCATTTTCTGACCACATCCTTAATTAATTGGTAAAATTACATTGATTCTAGTTCCAATATTCTGACGGCTAAGGACTTCAAAATGGCCCCCATGACGTTCAATAATCCATTTTGCAATTGCCAGACCCAGCCCGGTACCGCCAGTCTTTCTGGCCCTGGACTCATCAGAGCGATAGAATCGTTCAAAGATATTTGGTAAATCCTCTGGTGCTATCCCAATCCCATTATCCTGGACCTGAATCACAATCTCGTCATCTTTACTGAATGCTTTCAACTTCACCTCCTGGCCTGGCTCAGTATATTTAAGACTATTATCTACCAGTATTCTAACTGCCTGCTTTAATAGTTGTTCATCAGCCTCAATAAAAGCTGGCTTCTCAAGTTCAGTTATAATTTTATGGTCCTGGTCAATAATTTGAGTCTCAGAGATTATCTCTTCAATCAAATCAGAACAATCAAATCTTATCTTATTTAGCTGAATGGCTTCATTATCACCTCTGGCCAGAAAGAGAAGGTGTTCAACTAACATTTTCATATTCTCAGTTTCACTTTTAATAGCATCAATGGCCTCCTGCAGTGTCTTTTCATCATGTTTGCCCCAGCGATCAATCATACCTGCATATCCCTGAATAACAGATATAGGTGTTCTCAATTCATGTGAGGCATCAGAAACAAAACGTATCTGAGATTGATATGCCTGATTAATCCTTCTTAGCATATCATTAATTGCATGGGCCAGAGACTTCAGCTCATCCTGAGACCCATCAACTGATAATTGATAATCCAGTTTCTCAGCATCTATACTGCTGATAGCACCAGCAAGGTCCTTTATTGTTTCATTTGGATTTCTGGAACTTAAATCAGCTATTTCAGATTGAAGTTTCTTTGCCTTCTCAGCCATATCAGAGAGTGGTTTTAAGGTTTCTCTAATCATTCTGTTATTCTTTCTAATTCTACCTAAAATATAAAGCAACTGACAGAATAAAAGCATCAAAATTAAATAGATTAGTAATTTTAGATCATGACCAATAGAATAACTAATCAATTGATATCCTGATTCAACAGGTATTGCTATTTTATAATTGATTGCCTCTATCTGTTCCACAGGCAACCCGGAGACTGGACCTCTTAAACTACTTGAATTTAAAGACCTACCATTAATATAACCTGAAACTGGCAGCCAACTTTGAATAAAATCTGGCAAAACTAAAAAATCTAACTCTCTATCAGTTATTTCAATTTGATAACCTAATATTTCTTCTCCTCTAGTTGATATCTCCAATAATTCATCATTATTTAATATATCTACAGCCTTAGATTCGGCCTGCCAGATTATAATTCCTGCAGAAATAAAAAATAATAATAGGTTGATTGCCATAAAAGCAAAAAATAAACCTATCAACATCTTAAAATTTAATTTCAAAGCCATTGATGATCTAATCTTATCTGATAGAGTTAATGACCGGCTTTTCCTGGAAAGATTATTCTTCATCTCTTATCACATACCCGACACCACGGACTGTTTTTATAAGATTTAAACCATATGGTTCCTCTAATTTTGAGCGAAGATACCGTACATAAACATCCACTGAGTTTGTCTCTCCAACAAAATCAAAACCCCAGATCCTATCAAGCAATGTCGTTCTTTCCATCACTATATTTTTGTTTTGTAGCAAAAATTCCAGTAGATCAAATTCTTTTCTGGTTAATTCAACAACTTGATTATCAACCTTAACCTCCCGGCTGGAAGAATTTAAAGACAATCTTCCTATTTCTAAAATATGATTAACAGCATTATTTTTAGATTGGTTTTTTCTTAATGCAACCCTGATCCTGGCCAGAAGTTCTTCGATGGCAAAGGGCTTTGTTATATAATCATCAGCACCTCTATCAAGGCCTGAAACTTTATCAACAACAGCATCTCTAGCTGTAAGTAAAATTATTGGTAGATCAGATTCCTGCCTTATTCTTCTTAATACCTCTATTCCATTAAGTGCAGGCAGCATTATATCCAGCAAAATAAGATCAAAGGAACTGGCTTTAAATAAAGCCAGCCCCTCTCTCCCATCTAATGCCTTAGATACTTCATAACCCTCATGTTCCAGTTCAAGTTCCAAAAATCGGGCTAATTTTTCTTCATCTTCAACAATTAGAATTTTCTCCATTATTATTTTCTCCCTTAGGTTTTTTGTCATCTTTAGAAAATTTACCTGCTGCATCAGTCATTGAATCAACAGCCTGCCTGGTTGCATCTGAAACTGAATCCATTGCCTTATTAACTTTTGTCTCATCTAAATCTGGACCACCAAGATTATAGCGATATCCAAAGACAAGCCCAATAACCATTGCCGGTATAACTATCCAAAAAGCAAAGAATAATAATAATGCAAAGGCTGTTAAAGGTATCTCAAGAACTAAATTATCATCTTTAATTATCTTAAAGTTATTTGAATTACCCTTTTCAATAAGTTTTCTTACCCAGCTTAAAATATTCTTAAGAGTTTCAGTGAAATTAGACCCCCTGGTTTTTTCTTCTTTTCTCATATCAACCTTTTCCATAGATTCTTCTGTTTTCTCCTGACCAGATGACTTATAATAACCATTAGCTTCTGGCTTTTTAATTCTCCCCTCTTTTTCAAGATTAACAACAGCCTCTAATAAATCACCATCAGTTTTTTCTAGCTCCTTTTTTGCCTCTTCATAAGAAATACCTGCATATTCTCTTAACTTCTCAACTTTCTCAAATGTTATCACTATGATAACCTCCTTATTTTGTTTGATAGCCTAATGATAACACCGAGAAATTTAAAACAAATTTAAATAAGATTAAAATTAGATTAAAATCAGGCTTATTTCTGATGAATATAGCTAAGATAAAACTTTAACCATGAATAAACAGGGTTCTTCTTCACTCCAGAGTTCTGGCATCTCTTCAAGGGGATAGAAGTCCATTGACCTATAAAAAGCTCTGGTCTTTTTGTAATACTTATCTGGATTAGAGCCACTTAAGGTCTTAACTGTCAGAAACTTCTTATTCTCTCTAATCAGTTGCTGACTTGCAATCTCAATCAAGTTCCTACCAATACCCTTATTGTGAAACTCCTCCAATATCCCCAAAACATAAATTTCACCTGTAAACTGATTATGATTTTTAATTGAAATAAAGCCTATAGGTATATCTTCAACCAGAGCAGATAGAAAATACTCTTCTCTTACTCCCCGGGAATACTCTCTATTGGCATCTTCGTTACCAAACCAGTCATTTAGATTGTTTATTATATTAAAACAAATTTCACTTTTCTGATCAGGCTCATTTATAACTTTGAAATCCACAAAATTAAATAAAACATCTTCCATGTTTAAACCTCCAAATTCAAGCTTAAATTAATTTTTTACACTCTTCTAAAATCTTAGTTTTTCAGTTGTTTTATCGTTATCTTCACCAACAATAATTAAATTTTGTGGAGGAGTCATTATTGCCAGTAATATATTTTTATTATTATCTACAACCCTGCTCAAAAATAAGTCCTTCATGATATCATCTTCCGTATCCATTAATGAATAAAGGACCCCAATAGGCATGTTATTTACTACTTCTTTTTCTAATAAAAAATCCTCTACAACCTCTAAATATGAATGCAAATTATTATGGCCTATTATTTCCATATAACCTTCTCCTTATTTTAATATAATATAGCAGAAAGCAAAAAATTAAACCAGATCAAATTAACTATTGGCTCTTAATCTAAAATGAGCTTCAACTAGCCTTGAATTTTCTTTAATAGATCTATCCCCATTAACATCAATTACTTTATAGCCAATATCCATAGCCTGCTTCCTGACTTTTTTGCCAAAAAGATGATCTCTTTCCATCCAGTTATTAAAAGCCACCTCTGGCTGACGGCATTCCTTTAAAATCCCATCTTTAAAACCTCTTTTCGAGTAATATTTAATTTGGAATTCTTTAGATGGTATTAAGAAAATAACTCTGTGTTTTTCTAAATCTAATTCTTTTAACAGTTCTGGCAAAAGAGCAGCACTTTCTAGAATAACTTTACTATTAGATTGATATTTCTTTAGTTCATTTAAAATCATCGAAAATCTTTCTCGATAAAATTCAAATTCCTCTTCCACCTGTTTTTCAACTGAACGCATCCAGATTTCATCCCAGCTCATCTGAGACCATTTATACATAATAGGATGCTGTTCAGGGCTGGCATTTTCTATATGTTCCTGTTCATAATCATCTATTTTAAGATATTCTAGATCATATTTTGTTGATAAGATCTCTGAAATAGTACTCTTGCCGCTACAAGGAGAACCGCCAATAAAATATGAATTATCCAATATCTTTCTTAATTTATGATCTATCATCATATCCCTCCAATATAATAATTCTCCTTCTTTTATTATTATATCATAATTTTTTAAAATATTATCAGTATAGAAAACTTTTAATAAATATTACAAAAGCAGTTCCCCCTGAATCATCAGGATTTTTAAATTTAAGTTCAAAAAAACTCCGCCCAGGAATAAGGCGGAGCTTCTGATTAATTGATATTTATTAGTTTTTTATTTTTTCATGCTTTAACTTTTATTTAACTTATCAACAATACGATCAATATCTTTACTGGTAAAATTACCTTCAGTAAAAGTAATTAAATTTCTTAATGGTAGGTATTCCAGAAAATTAGGTATGCCAATATCCATTTCAGCATTATCAAATGAAACAAACCGTTTTAATTTGGGGTTATCTGAAATTTCCTCCTGAAGAACTTCCCAGGCTTCTGGATCCTGATAAATATCTCCAATTGTTGAATTTTGATGATACTCTGGTCTAATCGACACCCCTGGAGTAATCGGGCTGGCAATATTAATCTCATCTCTAAGCCTGATATCATCAGAAGAACTGCCAATTAAGACCTGATAATCTCCTGGTTCAGTAAGCCAATTGGCTATCTCTGGCTCATAATAAGCTAGATCATCTGCAGTTATATTAAAACTAATCTCCTTTGATTCTCCAGGTTCAAGTTTGACTTTATCAAAGCCCTTTAATTCTTTAATTGGGCGCCTGACCTGGGAATTTTCAGCTGATATATAAAGTTGAGTTACTTCACTACCAGCTCTAGCTCCTGTATTAGTAATAGTAAAAGAAATTTCAGCTATAATCTCACTTAAATCCCTGGCATCAATATCATTTTTAGAATGTTGATAAATATTCAAATTATCATACCTGAAGCTGGTATAACTTAATCCATAACCAAAAGGATAAGCTGGCTCGATCTCCTTTTTATCATAATATCTATAGCCAACAAAAATATCTTCACCATAAAGAACTCTATCCCTTTCTCCTGGGAAATTAATGAATGAAGGAGTATCTTCTATTGTCTCAGGAAATGTTTCAGCCAACTTTCCTGACGGATTAACCTTGCCATTAATAATATCAGAAATGGCTCTGGCTGCAGACTGGCCTCCAAGATAACCTTCTAAGATAGCAGAAACTTTATCTTTCCATGGAATTTCAACTGGTGCTCCATTTGTTAAAACTACAATTGTATTGGGTTGTACAGAAGCTATTTCATAAATCAAAACTTCCTGGTTTTCTGGGATACTGAGATTATCTCTATCCTGACCTTCTGCTTCAAAATCTTCTGTCAAACCTGCAAAAATAATCGCCACATCAGAATTAGCAGCATTTTCTTTAGCTTCATCTAATAAATGATAATAATCTTTAGCTTTATCAAGACTTACCTCCTCTACTGGTTCGACACAATCTAGGCAATAACCTTTATCATAAGTTATTTCTGTATCCTCAGTAAAATTATTTTTGAAGATATCAAAAAAACTATCTAATTCTCTAGGATTAACCTGTGAGCTTCCCTGACCCTGACGGCGTAAATTTTTAGCCATCTCACCAATAACAGCAATCTTCTTTTGATTATTAAGTGGTAACAGATCTTCATTTTTAAGCAAAACCATTGATTCTGTTGCCGCTTTATAAGCAAGCTCATTATAATTGCTTACCTGTGCTTTATCAGCAACAAGGCTCTCATGATTTTCTGCTTTAAAAATTATTTTAAGAAGCCTTCTGACAGCCTTATCAAGAACTTCTTCAGATAATTTATTATTTTTAACTGCAGAGACTATCTCTTTATCTCTAATCCCATGACTTCCTGGCATCTCAAGTTCTAAGCCTGCTTTTAGTCCATCAACTCTATCGTTAACTGCTCCCCAGTCTGAAATAACAATACCCTCAAAACCCCATTCTTCTCTTAAAATTTCTGTAAGTAAGCGGGGATGTTCAGAGCAATACTTTCCATTAACTTTATTATAAGCAGACATCAAAGTCCAGGGGCTGGCCTCTTTGACTGCTATTTCAAAAGATTTTAAATAAATTTCTCTTAATGCCCTTTCAGGGATTTCTGCATTAATTGTCATTCTTCTAAACTCCTGGTTGTTAGCAACAAAATGTTTTAAAGATGTACCGACCCCCTGACTTTGAACTCCTTTTATGTAAGCAGCCGCAAGTTTTCCTGAAAGATAAGGATCTTCAGAAAAATATTCGAAATTTCTTCCACCTAAAGGCGATCGTTTAATATTAGCTCCAGGGCCTAAAAGAATATTCACATCCATTTCCTTTGCTTCCTGGCCTAACGCAAATCCAACTTCATTAACTAATTCTGTATTCCACGATGCTGCCAGACCTGAAGCTGTCGGATAACAGGTAGCCTTATAGCTATCTTTAATACCTGGCTCGTCGATATCTTCCCTGACTTTTCTAACTCCATGGGGACCATCAGTCATCAATAATTCCGGAATCCCGGTTTTTTTAATAGCTTTTGTATTCCATGATCCCTGCCCTGAACAGAGAGAAGCTTTATCTTCAAGACTTAGTTCTGCCATTATTTCTTCAATCCTTGTATCATTCATTTATTTTAACCCCCTGATAATTGTTAATAAAAAATCATTATAACTATATAAAATCTTATAAAGTTTTTGCTCCTATAACTCAATTCTCGATTAATTACTTATTTCCTTTTTATTTAGAATAAATAAAATTATCAAAAAGCCTGCCAGAAACAAATTAACAACTAAAAAGAGCTAAAACCCTATGATATAATATCATAGGGCTTCATGCTATTTTTTAAAAAGATAATGACTTATAAACCATTCATTTCCCTCTTTATAACCAAAGAACTCAGCTGAAGCTATAAAGAATGTTCTCCAATAATTCCACCATTTATTACTTTCATCTCTGCCATAGGTGTCTATAAATATCTTCTGTATTTCTTTTTTATTATTCTCCATCATCTGAAGCCAGGCTTCCAGAGTTTTCTTATAATGCTCGCCTGATACTGCCCAGTGATTTTCTAAATCAAGCCCATCTGCAAAATAATTAAATAGATCCTGGGATGGCATTGTGCCTCCAGCAAAGAAATGTCTGGTCATCCAATCAGATTCTGATTTATTCTCATATATAAATGGATAGGTATGGTGATTAAAAATATGAATAAATAATTTGCCACCTGGTCTTAAAGCCATATAAATTTTAGCAAATAGTTTCTGATAATTCCTCATATGCTCGAACATCTCAACAGAAACTACACGATCATATTTTTCTAATTCAGGCTGAAAATCATTGATATCTTCTGAGAAAACTTCTATATTATTTAAACCTCTTTTTTCTGCCTGTTCTTTTATATATTCTATCTGGCTTTCTGAATTAGATATTGAAGTTATTCTACTCTTAGGCATCCTTTCTGCCATATACAATGTTAGTGAGCCCCAGCCTGCACCTAGTTCAAGGACATTCTGGCCATCATGAAGGTCAGCTCTAATAGCATTAAGTTTTAGCATATCTTCTTCTGCCCTTGTTAAACATCCTCTTAAATCGTGTTTTGATGTATCTTTACTCCAATAACCAGAACTATATTTTAGATTATTACCTAAAATTTTCTTAAAAAACTCAGGAGGCAATTCATAATGCTGTTCATTTGCCCTCTCTGTTTCAATTGCAATTGGCTGATCCTTTAAATCTTCAATGAATAATTTTTTTCGATTACTTCTTTCTTCTACATCTTCTATTTTTTGTTTTCTGAGTTTAGAAGCAAGTCTAAATCTTATTGCCATTCTTAAAAGCGGATCTGGAATCCAGCCTTTAGCAAGTATTTTATCTAAGTTCATTGTCAGCCTCCTTTTATAATAATAAAATTATGATTAGTTTACTTATAATTATAGGTTATATTTATTATACTTTAAATCGATAAATATATAAAGTTATTTCGAAAGATTTTTGCCAATCATAAACATTATTTCTATTAAGTAATAATAAAAATCAGAAAGAGCCCTAGTTTCCCTGAGGAGGAAGGGCTCTTTCCATTCGATATTAATATAGGAGAGTTTTCAACTGGATTGATTGCTTTCTGAAAGCTGATATTTTTCTTTGAAAATACCAGAGTAAACAATTTTATTCAAAAGAATTGCTAAGCCTTTAATTGTTATAACTGAAGCAAAGGCTATTGTACCTAGTTTACCCCCTGCTCCATTTAAATAAGGGGAAGTAAATATAAATATTAATGCAGTTAATATCGCCCCGATTGCCATTATAAATTCATTGGATATTCTATCTTTTGAAGACATACCTGCAAATGTTGCACAATATGCCATAACTGCTAGAGTTGCTCCATTAGCAGGATGAAATATCGGCAAGATTAATGCTGCTAAAACCCCGATTATACCTGAACTAAAAACTGCACTTAATTTAAACCGAATATGGAGAATATAAGTCAATACCGCACCAATAACACTATATATAATCAATAAATAGACCATATTCCCTCCAGGAATATACCCGCCTGAAAAACTCTGACCTGTAAAAACTGCTGCCAGAACAGTACCTATAAAGGCAGTTGTTCCTAATTTACCACCGAATCCTTTAAATGAATATTTTCCAATCACATAAACTATTCCTGAAATTAAACCTGCTAAAATCAGATAGCGATAACCTGGCAATAATGAATATGAAGCCATCCCAACAAATGAACCGCAAAATGCCGGAACTTCATATTTTGGAACTAACATATACGCTATAACACCTATTAACCCTGAAGCAAGGACTGCTGAAAAACCAAGAGTTTGAGTAAGTGCAAAAGTTGCCAGGCCCCCAAATACTACTGCTATAAAGTTATTGAAATCTTCAATTGAAAAATAAGCTCTAAACTCTGTCTCCTTTATATTTAGTTTAGACCAATCTTTTCTTGTCTCATAAAAAAAGCCAGCAAGAATTAATATCAAAGCGATAGCCAGTAATGAAGAAAACTGACTGGTTAAACCTATAAAAAAAACTGCCAGTATTATTATAGTAAAAAAGTCTAGGATAAGAAATCCTGTCTTAAATAATATCAATAAAATCACTCCAGTAATCTCAAAGTCAAATAAAGTTGAGTTATTTGCTTACCTTTATTATAACAAATGATTCTTATTAAGGCAATAAAAAATTGGGAATGAATCTAATGAACTTAAAAAAGCCTAAAACTAAGTTAATACTCAGCTTTAGGCTTTAAAAATCTAATTTTTATTATTAGTATTTAGATTCTTAGCTACTCTCTTTTAAGTTGATCATATCTGGAAGCCTTGATAATACTCTGGACCTAAGCTTAACAGTTGATCTATTAAATATTATGGACAAACCATTAACTGTTATTACTGATGCAAAAGCAGTTGTCCCAAGCTTTCCACCTGCACCACCTAAATAAGGAGATGTATATATGAAAATTAATCCAGCAATTATACCTGCAATAATCATCTGAAGTTCATTAGAGATCCTATGCTTTGCTGACATGCCTGCAAATGAAGCACAGTAAACCATTACAGCTAGAGTTGCTCCATTAGCAGGATGGATGACTGGTAATATTATCGCAGCCAGCACACCTACCAGACCAGAACTTATAACTGCACTATTTTTAAGTCTAACATTTAATACAAAGGTTAAAACAGCACCAATAACACTATATATTAATATCTGGACTGCCAGAGAACCCTGGGGTATTGAACTAACGACAAATTCCTGTCCAGTAAAAATAGCAGCTAGCACACAACCAATGAATGCTGTTGTACCTAATTTACCTCCAAAACCATTAAATGAAAACTTACCAAGTACATAGACTATCCCAGCTATAATGCCAGCAAACGCTAAATAACTATAACCTGGTAAAAGTGAGGCTGAAGCCATTCCAACAAAAGAACCACAAAAAATTGGCACTTCATATTTTGGCAATACTAAATGACTAATAACACCAACTAATCCTGACGCCAAAACTACTGTTAGACCTAACTCCTGTGCTAAAAAGAATGTTACCAGACCACCAACAACAACAGAGAAAAAATTATAAAGATCTTTTAAGTCAAATAATTTTTCTCCTGGTTCTTTATTATTTAAAATATTCCAATCTTCTTTTGTTTTATATAGAAAGCCAATATAAATTATAAATAATATTAGTCCATAAAATGATGGGTGAATCTTTGTAAAACCAACGAAAAATGATGCTAATAAAATTAATGTGAATAAATTCAATGTAAGAAAACCTGTCTTAAATAAAATCATTTACATCCCTCCAGAGATATTAATGTGTTTGTGAACACGTTCATATTATTCAGCAAAAAATATTATTTTATTTCTATTTATATATAGTTGCAGATTCCATGCCAGAACCACTTTGTTAATTTGCTTTATCTTATATTTTTTTATGATTCCCTTGATATCAACAATTATATATATTATTATTTTTTATTTTTATCTCTGAAGATAATTAAACAAATTTTATTTTAGCTTTAATGATGCATGAACGCATTGATTTGCCGTTTAAACCAATAAAGTATTCAGAAAATTATAGATATTGTTTTCACAATATTCCTTTTAAAAATAGTGATTTTAGCTAGTAGATAAGAATACTTATTAAAAAGAAGCATTAATATTCATTCTTGTTGATTTTTTATTAACTAATTCACAATTAAAATAAAAATGCAGTGGCGCATTAAATAATGCGCCACTGCATTGCCAGTCCTTCATTTTTATTTTAATTAATTGTCAGAAAAGTATTTGTTAAGTTTTCTTACAATTGTTGATTGATTTACACCTAATAAATCTGCCATCTGGTAAGTTGACATATCTTTCTCTTTTGCCATATCTAATATCTTTTTCTCGACTTCCACAACAGCCTCTTTTAATGGAATTATCTTATTTACAGCTATATTATCTTCTTCATTGATTTCCTCAGTTACTTTCGAAAGTTCTTTCAATTCTTTTTTACAAACCTCTCCTCCATCTGATATAACAACAACCCTTTCTATCAGATTTATTAACTCCCGTACATTTCCTGGCCAGCTATAATTAATTAAGAAATCCTCTGCTTCTCCAGATAGACTTAAATTTTTATTATATTTATCCATATATTTTTCCAGGTAAAAATTAACCATCGGTAATATATCCTGTTTTCTCTTTCTTAAAGGTGGAATCTCAATAAATACTACATTCAGCCTGTAATAAAGATCTTCCCTAAAATCTCCAGAAGCAACCAGGTTTTTAATATCCCTATTAGTTGCTGTTATAAGTCTAAAATCAATTTTTTTCTTTTCCAGACTTCCAATTCTAGCAACTTCTTTTTCCTGAATAACCTGTAATAGTTTTGTCTGCATTTGCAAAGGCAGCTCTGCTATTTCATCAAGAAATAAAGTGCCTCCGTCAGCTTTTTCAATCAGGCCTTTTTTCCCTTCTGACCTTGCGCCGGTAAAGGCTCCTGTTTCATAACCAAATAACTCTGATTCTAGAAGATTATCTGGAATAGCTGCACAGTTAATCTTAACCATATTGCCTTCTCTATCTGATAAATCATGAATATAGGAAGCAATAACCTCCTTACCTGTTCCGGACTCCCCAACAATTAAGACTGATGAATCAGAATAGGCTATCTTTCTTGATAAATTAATAATATTATCCATCTCTTCCGATTTCCAGATAAGGTCTCCAGGCCCCTCTTTTATTTCTGAAGAACCATTATCTTCAGATAAATATAATTTTAACTTTCTATCTTTATTATCACCTACATCTAAATTTAAGCTATGAATATCTCTTGCATTAACAATTATTCTCTCTATCCTGTCATCTTCATTATAAATTGGTCGGGCTGTTGTCAGGAGTTTTTTGCCAGTTGAAGTCTGCTGAATAATTGTCAGGTCCCGGCCTTCTTTAAAAGTCAATGATGAAATAGCTGGATAAACTATTCTTTTTTCCTGTAATTCATCTGCATTAACTCCAACTATATCTTCTTTAGGCTGACCTAACATTTCAAGGTATGCCTCATTCACTTTAATGATTTCTCCAGTTGAATCAACTATTGCCAGCCCATCTACAGAAGAATTAATTAAAAAATCAAGCTGACGATTATTCTGATTTATTATATCAATCTCTTTTCTTTTCTCTGATAATAAATAAGGCAGACACATATTTTCTTCAGCCAGGCCTTTCAAAGTAGCTCTGGCCTTATCATAACAGGTTGGATAGCCACAGGCCCCACAGTTTAGCTCATCTTCTATATCTTCTTTTCCTGTTCTCTTTAAGACTTCTCTAATCTCATCTTCGTTCGGCTCTGAAAGTGTCTCAATCTTTTCATCAAATTCTATTAAATAATTTTTATAATTGCCAGAAGCAATTTCAAGGTATTCCCGGTCAATATCATCTGAAATATTTAAATGATTATTCTTTCTTAAATTTTCCTCTTTTAATGGTAAAGGATTATTAGATAATTCCATTGAACTTATACAGCCCTGGCAATATAAAAGATCAAATAAAACCGGTTTTTCTTTAAGCTTACCACCCTCTTCAAGATAAGAGAATAGTTTATTTAGTTCATTTTCTCCTTCAACTGTATAAATTTTTTCTTCTCTAAACCCAGCTTTAATTAATGATCTTTTTAAACCACCACTCATTGAAAACTCTCGATCCTTGAGAAGTTTATCTCTATCAATTAATTTAATATATCTAAAATCCTTTGAGGCTTTCAAATCCAGTTCTTCTAATTCAGAAAAAGTCAATACTGGTGGATTATCTTCTCTTGCCGATAACTCTGCCTTTTTGGCATGGCAGGGGCCAATAAATACTAATTTAAAATTTCCGCTATATTTTGACTCGGACCAGATTTCAGCTAACAATCCCATTGGAGATGGTAAAGGTATCAGGTGGTCTTCTAATACTGACAGATATTTATTTGCCCAACTAACAACCACAGGACAGGTAGAACTTAGCCAGAAATCTTTTTTATCAGCTTCTTCCTGCCAGAACTGATAATATAATTTAACTAGATAATCAGCGGCTGAGCCTACTTCTATCAAACCACTAAAGCCCTTTGCTTTAAGATAATCTGGCCAATCTTTACCATCAGGTGCAGCCTCCTGACTGGCAAAACTAGGTGCCAGGGCTGCTATGAGTTCATTACTTTTAGCCAATACTTCTATCTCATCAGAAAAATTATAACTATATTTAACATTTCGATAACAATGATGAAGGCATGTGCCACAACTTAAGCACCTATCTTGAATTATCTCAGCCTGGCCATCACTAACTTTTATAGCTTTAACCGGACAGTTCCTGAGGCAGGCATAACATTCCCGACAATTACCTTCCTGGGTATATATAATCTGTTTTTTAGTATTAGAATTGAATTCAATCATTTTAATCACCTGTTATAATTTTATCACATTTAAAATAAAAAGCGAAAACCAGCTTAATTTTTAAGCTGGTGTTTAAGTTGATAAGCTTTTAATTTTTTTATTACTGTCCGGCCACTCCAAGGTTAATAGCAGTTGTAATTGCCTGAAGATAGGCCTTACTTGTAACTGTTGACCCAGTAATTACATCAATATCTGTTGTTTGATTATTTTTAACCCTGGTAATAAGCTCTTCCCGGACATCATCCTTCACAAATCTCATATCTTCAATTACGTTAATCCCGATAATTTCATTATCCTGAATTATAACCTCTACTTCATTGGACCAGCGCCTAAAATCATGCTGCCCTCTATAGCTACCATCAGGAAGATCTTCCAGAGCTGTCTGTGGAATTGGATCGACTATCATATTCTGGCCTTCATTTAATCCTCTTGAAAGATAAAAAATTCCAATTGATACAATTACTAAAATAAAGATAACAACCGTTAAAATCTTTCTGATCTTCCTGTTCATACAGCAATCACTCCTGCCTATAATTTTAAACCATAAAAAATTAATTCATTAATTAAAGATTAACCTATTTATCAAATGCTGTCAAGATAAATTTAAGGCTGGCCTTTTTATTAGGGCCAGCCAATTTTAATTCTATATAAATATTTATATTTTCTATCTGTTTAGTCTAACTCTACTTAAATCATGGGCTACCATTGGATGGGGAATAAAACCTTCTGCATCTGGTCCGATTCCAATTAATCTTGATGGATTTAAAATAAAGACCCAGGGGGCCTCTTCTACTATTATTTCCTGAGCTTCATAATATACTTCCTGACGTCTATCCTGGTCAGCGACAGTTCTTCCTTCTTCAAGAAGTTCATCTACCCTGTCATTGGCATAAAATGTTCTATTACCAGGTGCACCAAATTGACTGCTATGAAAAAGTGGATATAAACCATAATCTGCATCACCGGTAATGGTCCCCCAGGTTAAAACAAATAAGTCATGTTCTCCCTCAGCTGTTGCATCTAAAAAGTCACCTAAAGATCTAGTTTCTACAGAAACATCAATACCTATTTGACTTAAATTATTCTGTACTATTTCTGATGATTGTTGAAATAAAGGGTCATCTGTTGTTAAAAGTCTTAAGCTAAAACCATCTTCATAGCCAGCTTCTTCTAATAGTTCAATAGCTTTTTCTGGATCAAAATCATACTGATATAAATCTGGATTATGGGCAAAGATATTGGGAGATAAAGGTCCAGTTGATCTAACACCCTGGCCGCCATAGATAAATTCTAGTATATCATCAGAATTAACAGCATAATTAATAGCCTGTCTTACCCTAACATCATCAAGGGGCTCTTTTTCTGCATTGATTCCAACATACAATGATGATAGAGATTCATATGGACTTAAAATGATTGTCTCCATTTCTCGCAATCTAGACTCATCAGGTGGAGCTATACTGTAGGCAATATCAACGCCACCGGTCTCTAACTCGATTGATCTAACAGTATCTTCAACAATTGGCCTTATTCTTAAAGTTTCAGCACCTGCATTTTCACCAAAGTAATCATCAAATCTTTCTAATAAAATATAATCTCCTGTCGACCATTCAACAAACTGAAATGGCCCTGTACCAACAACCTCAAGAGTACCATAATCATCACCAGCTTCTTCTACTGCTTGCTGATTTAAAATTACAGCAACTGGATGAGCCAGGTGATTAAGAATTGGAGCAAAGGGTTCATCAGTTGATATCTGAACTGTATATTCATCGATTATCTCAACAGATTCAATGAAATCTACAATAAATGCTCCTGGTGCTGAAACCTCAGGATCAATTAATCTTTCCAGACTAAATTTGACATCTTCAGCAGTTAATTCCTGGCCATTATGAAAAAGCACTCCTTCATTAAGTTTAAATTCCCAGGTCAATTCATCAATCTGCTCCCAGTCATGAGCCAGACCAGGAACTATTTCCATGTCTTCATTAAGTTGAATTAAATTATCATGCATCTGGGTCCAGACTTTTATTGATGGACCATCATTTGCAGCATGGGGATCAAGGGAGACTGGGCTATCTTCCTGAGCTACAACTAATTCTTCAGCACTAATAGCTTCTTCTGTAAGGGCAAATCCTGTAAATATAAGTGTTACTGCTATAATTAATATTAAAGGTATACGCTTCAACTCATTCTTCTCCTTTATAATTTTTTAAATAAACTTTACTAATTTAATATGCTTTATTTGTATTTATACTATATCACAGTACTCAACTTTGTTCAAATAAAGAAACCTGGCCATAAAACCTTAACAGCCAGGGTTTATTATTTCTATTAAATTTTGAATTGCAATTGGAAAATTAATATATTAAAATTTACTTACAGCTTAATTATTAGGAGGGTCTCAATAAAATATAAAGTTAAAGATATGACAATAATTGCAATAACTGTAGCTCTTACCTTTGTCTTTGGCTGGGTATTTTATCTAATCGCCAATCTTTTTCCGATACCTGGGTCAAAATTTGTTGGTGTTACAGTCTTTTCAAGTTTCATGTTATATTTCCCTGTTTATAAATTAAAGAGAAATGGCATTATTTTTGGTGTAACTGCCGTTCTAGCAGGTGTAATGTCTTTAATTTCAATCTTAATGGGCCTTGCCATAATTTCAGCAGGATTAATGACTGAATTAATTAGCTGGTTATTTCTCGATGAGTTCAAGGGCTGGAAATTAAGATTAGTTACTGGGTCTTTTAGTTTATTTGGCACCCTTAATTCATTATTGATGACCTATTACCTTGCTGGCGGATATGGCTTTAGCGTGTTAGAACTTATTATCCCATTTATTATTATGACGGCCATCTCATTTATTGGTGGATATCTAGGAGCCTATCTTGCCTATTATATAATTAAACGATATCTCCCGGAACAATAATTTTTGAGTTTATAGTTTAATCTTTTTGCAGTTTTTTGTTCACTGAATCCAGTTTTTGACTCATCGAAGCATCTTTATCTCTCCTATCATCAATTTTCAAACTGGTTGAGACTCTTAAGGCCCCGGCTTCAAAGGGCACCTGATGAAGTTTTTTTACAACTTCAAATATCTTATCTAATTCACCTTCTATAATTGTGCCCATAGGTGTTAATTGATACTCAATCTCTGATTCCTGTTCTAAAACCTTCTGACAATCAGCAACATAGCTGCTAAGACTGGTATCCTCTGTCCCTAATGGGACGACTGTAACTTCAGCTATTGGCATAATTAACACTCTCCTTTAGGACATTTTTGGCGGTTTCTTTTTCGCCCTCTGCCTTTTTTTGCAACCTGATAAGTTCCACCTTCAATTCTAATAGCCTTTCCCTCAGTCAGAGCTTCTGCAACCTTCTTGCGAGCATTGACTAGGATTCTCTGATAGGTTGGCCTTGATACCTCCATCTTATCAGCCCCTTCCTGCTGACTTAAACCCTTATAATCGCTGAGCCTGATTGTTTCCATCTCTTCGAAACTGATGATCAGTTCTTCTAATTCCTGCATAGGAATCCCAGGAGGTTTAAAATAAGTTCTCTCAGGTTTACTCTGAATTTTTCTTATCTTAGGCGGTCTTGGCATAATTTTCAACTCCTATAAAATTTAATCGCTTTTTATGATATTATTTATTTTCTTCCAGACTTCGAACAACACTTTAGAAACCTGGCTATCTGGCCTGTATTCAATAATTGTTAAAGCTTCTGTCTGGGCAACTACTACATCTTCATCATAAGGTAATTCTCCAAAAAAATCAATACCTTCTTTAACTGCTAATTCTTCAATCTCTTTAGATTTAATATAATTTATATCTGCTTTATTGACTAGAATCCCAGCGGGAATCTCTAAAAACTTAATTAGATCAATCACTCTAGCCAGGTCATGGATTCCAGATACTGAAGGTTCAGTGACTATAAGGGCATAATCAGCCCCTGTCAGTGAGGCAGTAACTGGACAGCCTGTCCCAGGTGAACCGTCAATTATATTTATCTGGTTATTCTTCTTATTGGCCAATTCCCGGGCTTTATCTTTAACCAGGGTGACTAATTTACCTGAGTTCTCTTCAGCTATTCCTAGTTCAGCATGGGCCATCAGTCCAAACCTGGTCTTTGATGTAAACCACCTGCCATTAACAGCCTCCTTAAGGAAGACTTCCCCATCCTGACAGACTATATCACAAACTCCACAACCCTCACAGGAGAGTGGGTCAACACTATAATGCTCACCATCTTTAATGATTGCTGAAAATCTACAGGCCTGATAACAGAGACCACAGCCTGTACATTTAGTCTGATCTATTTCAGCCAGATTACCTCCAGAAAAGGCTCCTTCAGATTGAATATCAGGATTTAAGAGAAGGTGCAGATCTGCTGCATCTACATCACAATCAGCTACCACTATATTTTCTGCCAGGGCTGCCAGACTGGCAGTTACAGATGTCTTGCCTGTGCCGCCTTTACCACTAACTACAACTAACTCTTTCGTTTCTACTGGTTCTAGATGATTAATAATATTATTAGCAATATTTTTAAATATTTCTTTATATTCCTGGCTCTTTTCAACCGCCAGTTCACCATTAGAATAAATTTCAGCCAATTCTCTCCGATCAGGAATCTCACCAACAATCTTTAAATCTTCTTTCTGACAGTACTCCTTTAATTTAGTATCTTTATAGGTTGCTCTGTTAACTATAACTACTGGCTCCAGACCTAATTTTCTGGTCATTTTAACTGCTAGCTTTAAGTCATTAAGACCAAAAGGTGTTGGATCTGTTACCAGGAGAGCCAGATCGGAACCTTTAAAAGTCTCCACCACCGGGCAGGTCGTCCCTGGAGGGGCATCATATATATTGATTCCCTGACCTGCTTTCTCTTTAACTTTATTAATTAACCTCGGGCTCATTCCACTCTCACCAGTCTTTAGGTTGCCATAAAAAAGATCTATCTTTCCAGTCTGATTAATTATCTCCCCAATCTCTCTATCGCCTTCAATAATTGCTTCCTGCTGACAGACTAATCCACAGGCCCCACAGGTATGGCAGAGTTCATTAAAATAAAGGATTTCTCCTCCTACTTTAGCCAGGGCATTATACTGACAGGCTTTAACACAATCACCGCAGAGTATGCATTTATCATAATCTATCCCTCTAACACTCTTAATAATAATCTTTTCGTTTTTTCTATTACCATCAAAAAATAGATGGCCATTGGCCCCTTCAACATCACAATCAAGATATTTTATCTTTTCCTGGATAATCTCTTGAAAGATTACTGCCAGATTTGTTGCAATAAAAGTCTTGCCAGTTCCACCTTTACCACTTCCAATTGCTATATCATACATTTAAGAACTCCTCCTTTTAAAATTCTTGCTTTCCTAATATTTTTGACGGTTCCATATATATGTAAATACCGGCAGAGATTCAGCTTACTCCGCCGGCATTAGAAAATTTATTCACTGGTTAACTGATCCAGTTTTATTTCAATATTTTTTAATTGATTTTTTAATTCTGCTATCTCAGCATCTTTATCTATCTCATCTGAAAAGTCCTCTCTAATTTGATAGGCTGGTCTACCGGCTCTATTATTCATATTTCTCCGGCCTCTGCCCATGCCAGCACTAACTTTAAAACCACCTGGGCGGTTAAAACCATTGCAATAACCGACTCCTCTTCCTGTCATTGGGCCTGCACCTACTGGACCTGTTCTGTCTCCACCTGGCATAATTGTCACCTCCTTTCAAGGTATTTATATTTTAATGATCACAGAGATCATTACTGGCATCTAAATCATTACTTAAAAACTTATCTATCACATTATCTATATTACCCTTTACACCAACAACTGTCTCTATATTACTCTCTGCAAAAAGATTAGCTGCCTTTCTTCCCATTCCGCCTGATATTATGCAATTGACACCTTTGTCTGCTAAAAATCCTGGTAAAAATCCAGGTTGATGGCCTGGGTTTTCGATAGTCTCTTTACTAATCACTTCATTGTCGATTATTTCAGCGATTGTATATTCAGCACATCTTCCAAAATGACCGGCCACCTGATTATTCTCTGTTGATATTGCTAATTTCATAAATTAATCCCCCCAATAATAAATTAAATATATTTATCAATATTTTCTTTTACCTGACCTTTTAAACCTGTAACTGTCTCAATCCCAGCTTTATCAAGAACCTGTGCAGCTTTTGGCCCAACTTTAAATGTCAAAACTTTTTTAACCCCTTTATCTGCAATAAATTCAGCTGTCTTAACCCCTACCCCGCTATTCTGCTTTAAAAATTCATTTTCATAAGATGTAACTTCTTCTGTCTCTGGATTATAGATTAATATAAATTTGCACCGGCCAAACTTTTTATCAATTTCTGACTCTAAACCTTTGTTTGAAGATGTTATTGCAGTCATTCCAACCACCTCCTTAACATCTAAAGATTAAAAGTTATTGACTTATGCTCAAAACTATTATAACCCTTTAGTGAGCATATGTCAATAACTAATCATAAAAAACAGCCAGAAATTAATCTGACTGAATAATAGGTAATATATTATTTTTAATTACATATTAGCTACTGCATTATTTAATGTCCGTTTTAACCAGATAACCATTACTACAAAGACCATACCTTCAGAGATTGGAAATGCCAGCCAGAGATAGTCCAGGCCAGCTACTCTTCCTAGAAGATACATAATCGGAAGTAATAAAATAATCTGCCTGGAAAATGAAATTATTAAACTGGGCAGGCCTTTACCAATTGCCTGGAATGTCGTTGAACCGATAATTGCCGGTCCTATGATTGGAAAGGCGATACTTATTCTTCTTAAAGCTGTTACACCTATCTTTAATAACTCTGGGTCGTCATTAAATAGTTGAATCAATGGTGCTGTAAAGATTTGAAAGATGATTAGGCCTGCTGTTGTAAAGCCGAAGGCTATTAGAATTCCAAATTTAATTGTCTTCATCATTCGATCTGGCTTATTATGGCCAAAATTATAACCGACTATTGGCATAAAGCCCTGGGCCAGGCCAAAGACAGGCATAAAGACAAAGGACTGCAATCTAAAATAAATGCCTAATACTGCTATTGCAACAGTATTATACATGCCGACTATTGTATTGGCGCCAAAGATCATGATACTGGCCAGAAGTTGCATGACCATGGCCGGCAAACCTACTTTATAAACATCCTGGATTATTTTAAAATCAAATTTAAAGCCTTTATATTTGATATCCACCTGATTATGGCCTTTAAAGATCAAATAGGCTATAAAGATTCCGCCAATAAATCTTGAGATTATAGTTGCATAGGCTGCTCCGGCAACTTCTAATCTCGGAAAGAAGCCTATTCCAAAGATTAAGAAGGGATCTAAAATTATATTTAGAACTGCTCCCAGGACCAGAGTTAGCATTGGCACAAAGGTGTTGCCCTCTCCTCTTAAGATATCACTGGCAACAACTGGAAAGAACATGGCAAAGGAACCAAGCATTATGACCCTGATGTATTCCTCGCCTAAGCGGATTAATTCTGGATCGTCGGTGATAAATCTGAAAATATCTTCAGAGAAAAAATAGCCAAGGGTTCCAATTAAGATTCCGAAAAAAATTGTAGCTAGAACGACATGTGCTGCAACGATATTGGCCCTTTCCTGGTTGCCCTCGCCAAGCAGCCTTGAGATAAGTGAGCTGGTACCGACACCGGTTCCGACTGCTACAGCTATTAGAACCATCTGGATTGGAAAGGCCAGCGATAAAGCTGAAAGGGCTTCTGTACTAATTCTGCCGATATAGATTGAATCTATGATGTTATATAGTGATTGGACAGACATCCCAATTATTGAGGGGATTGATAACCTCAATAATAATGGAACTACCGGTTCTGTCCCCATTCTATTAGATCTGCTGTTGTCTTTCAATATTGTTTCCCCCTGGAACTTATTTTAACAGATTAGTCGTTGCAATTTATACAAAATATCTGTTTAAATTCTATTTTCAATTATTTTATTGATATTGCAAATGCCTCTGCTTTAAAAAATTATAAATTATCGTATACTTAATATGAGTATTCTTTAAAATAATTTAGTTTCCTGCCTGATATTAAAATATAGTTTTAAAATTAATATAAAGATAACGGAGGTGGTAACTATCAGGTATACGTCAGGTATAGCTCCAGGTTACCAGAATATTAAAACCAGGAGCCAGTTAATAACCTGACACCTGGTTAATCAGTCAGAACAATTAAGCTAGGATTTCAAGAAATTCAGCAACAATCTCTGGATCAAACTGTTTTCCTGCCTCAGCCTCAATTTCCTCCAGGGCTTTTTCTTTTGAAATAGCCCTGCTATATGGTCTTTCATTGGTCATCACATCATAGGCATCTACAATCGCTATAATCCTCGATAAATAGGGGATTTCTTTGCCTTTAAGCTTATTGGGATAACCCCTGCCATCCCAGCGCTCATGATGGCAGAGGATCTCTCTGGCTATGATCGCAAATTCTTCAGTTGCTGTTGCAATCCGATAGCCTCTTTCAGGATGTTCCCGGATAAGTTCCCATTCTTCTTCAGTCAGGCTACCTGGTTTATTTAATACTTCCTCGCTAATTGAAGTCTTTCCAATATCATGGAGGCTGGCCAGCAGTGAAAGTTTATTAAGTTCAGTACCTGATAGGCCAAGGCTTTTCCCCAGTTTTTCAGAGAGATCTATCATTCTCTGGCTGTGTTCTTCTGTTTCATCACTTTTTGTTCTTAATGTGTTTAAAAGGCTGGTTACTATCTTATTTTTAGTGCTCCGGCTGGCTAAAAGCTTATTCTGATACATATTATTATCTGCTCTTTTTAAGGTATGAGTAATCTCTTCATCTGGATCATCTTTGGTAGCTACCCCAACTCCTAAAGAAATTGGCAATTTATTATTTAGAGTCTCCTGACACTTTGATTTGATTCTTTCAACTATTTTTTCAGATTCTGACCTTGAAGTCGCCGGGAGCAGAATTGCAAATTCATCGCCACCGAATCTGGCCAGAATATCTTCCTGCCTCAATGATTCTTTAATAATGTTGGCTGCTTCTTTAAGTAACCTATCGCCAAACTCATGGCCATGGCTATCATTTATGATTTTTAGGCCATTCAAATCTGTCATTATTATGGAAATTGGAAGCTGCCTTTCAGTATCTATTCTCTTGATCTCTTCTTCAAAAAATCTTCTATTGTAGGTATCTGTCAAATCATCATGGAAGCTTTTATATTCAATTTCGTTTTTATATTTAACCTGTTCAAGGGCAGTTGCCATATGGGAGATCAGTATTTCAGCCAGATCTAAATCCTCTTCGCTAAAAGCATCTTTTCTAGTTGCAACTGCCTGGAAAACACCAAAATCTTTGATAGGTATACTTATGGCAGATCGAAACTCAGGGTTTACCGGGGTTGCATCTTTATCTTTATTTAGGTCATTAACAAGAAAGCTCTGCCTCCGGCGATAAGTCTTCCCGGCCAATCCTTCAGTAACCGGTATGGTCAAGTCTTTATTTACTGAAGCTGCATCTGAAGTTATTTCTGTTACTATTTTGTCATTTTCAACTAAACTTATATCACAAATATTAAAGTCAAGAATATTTTCTGCTGCTTCAATTGTGTTGATTAATATTTCTTCTTCTGTTTCACATTGACTCAGGCTTAAGGCAGTCTGATGAAGCTGCTTAACGATATCTTTCTGTTTTCTAAGGTTATCCTCAGCCTTTACTCTTTCAGATATATCCTGAAGATAAGCTATCTCATATTCTCTTCCCTTGTACTTAAGGTAATGGCTTGTTATTTCAACAGGCAGACTTTCCCTATCAGCTGTTAATACTTCAGTCTCTATCTTTGTAAATTTCTTTGCTTTAATAGATTCCCAGTTTTTTTGCAGCTCATCCTCGTTAAGACTTTCTGAGATGTCAGATATTTTTTTACCGATTAAATCCTGCTTTTTGTAACCTAAAATTTCCGAAGCTTTATTATTAACATTTTCAATAATCCCCTGAGGGCTAACTCTAAAAATTGCTATTGCTGCATTCTGAATCAGATATTCGTTAAATTCTAGAACTGCCTCTCTCTTTTTCCTATCAGTTATATCTGTCTGCAGTGATATAAAACCTTTTTTATCATCTTCAAAATTAATTGCTGTTTCAATTAAGTGAATATAAATCTCATTCCCCTGACTATCTTTATCCTTTATTTCTGTATTGATTGTTTCACCGGCAAATATTTTCTCAAGATTATTTCTGGCACGATTTAGATTCTTTTTATCTACCATTGAATCTAAAACATTTTTGCCTATAAAATCTTCTGGAGCTGCTTTATTTATATCAGCCAGCTGTTTATTGACATCAATGATATCTGCATTATTATCTGCTATCATAATTCCAACAGGAGCAAGATTAAATATTTTCTGATAGAGATTCTTCTGTTTCTTTAATTCTATCTCAAGCTTTTTTTGTTCAGTAACATTCCTTACAATTGCTATAATTTTATCGCCGATATAATGGAGGAGATTGCTCTCATAATAATCTATGATCCCATTATTATTAATTTTGAATTTAAATTTATAATAGTTATCTCTATCTTTATTTTTATCTTTAATTATTTTCTCAATTAAGCCCATTGCTTCTGCCAGTTTTTCTTTAGATAAGAACGCTTTAAGATTATTTCCATATAATCTTTCAATCGGCACTTTTAAGTCCTGGGGACTGCCGACAAAACAGTCAATAATATTGCCATCTTTGTCAATAATGAATAAAGGATCAGGCAGGGAGTTAAGTAAATTTTCTTTGATTATCCTATCTTTTATTTTATTATTGCTAAGTTTTTCGTGATTAAGCATCTATATACCTCCCTGGGTTTTCCATTAAACCTCTCACTTAAATAGTTCAAGTTAACTCTGCAAACTCCTGCAAAAGTATAGTATTTTATTACTATTTTTTGCGAGGGTATTCGACATTAATTAAAAAAGGAGTTTGCCTAGCAAAGGGTATTTAATCTCTACAGCATTATGGGGGCAGAGTTCCTGACAGCAAAAACAGCGGATACAGCCTGATAGGTCAATCTCTGCTTTATTTTTAATTGTTATTACTTTTGCCGGGCAATTTTTAGCACAGATACCGCAGGCAATACAATTATCAAGGATTATTGGCTCTGGTCTAATAAATTTTTCTATAAATTTGCTGATAGGTTCTGGCAGGCGACGATCAATTAAATTAGAAGCTTTATCAACCTTTGGGGTTTTTACATCCTGAAAATTTTCTAAAACCCAGTCTGGTATAATCCCTTTATCAAAATCTATTGCAAGACCTCTCTCACTTATAGCTTCTGGCCAGGGATCATTTTTATATTTATCCTTTCTTAAAAGATAGGATATCACGATATCCATATCGATTGCATTGCTACTGGCAAAAACAGTATTAAATTTCCTGGCCACTCCACTTGAAGGGCCATCACCTTCCATCCCTAAAATTCCATCCATTATTGTTAAATCAGGAGTTATAACTTCATGCAGGTCTAGTAACATATGACAGAAATCATTTATCTTCTGAAGTTTTAAGTGATATTCTGCTTTAGTTATTCCTGGGACCAGGCCAAATAAATTTTTAATGGCCCCTGTATATAATGTCAGGCCATGGGTCTTTAATTTAGGCAAATTAATAATTAAATCTGCTTCCTTAACAAAGCTACAAATTTTAAAAGATTTAGCCCGATACCCTTCCAGGCTCTCAAGGTTAAAATATTCTGAATTATAATTTAAATCATATTCACCAGCCTCAGCCGGCTCTATATAACCGCTTTTCGAATAGGCAAATTTTAATGAGGTTTTGTTAAAAGGACCACCTGGGCTATCTGCAAGATATGGCTGGCCACCATATTTTTTAATAGTCCTGGCAACAGCAATAACAAAATCTGGATTAGTCGTTATAGCTTCATCAGGTGATTTACCCATCAATAGATTAACCTTTAGAAGAACTTTTTTCTCATCTAATTTATCCTTAAGTTGATTTTTTTTAAAAATATCATCAACTATATTTTCTAAATCTTTAATATTATAATCAGTCTGCCTGTAAAATAGTAATTCGTCTGTCATTTTGTATCCTCCTAATACTCCAGTCTGGAATATTTCCAGATTAAGAGAGTCTCCATACCCTGACCAATACTAAAAGCAATAGCCCCTATAATTGCAGGTGAAATAATTGCAGCTAAATTAAAGGGGACAATAAAAATAAATAGAGAAAGAAATACTGAACCAAAATTAACAGCTTTCCCATAACCAATTAGCCTGGTTGTCTTATTATTCATTAGTTGACCCCAGTAAACCTCTCTAACTGCCCTTATAAAGGGAAGAAAACTTAATGAGATCAAAACATGTCTACCTAAATTAGCCACTTCTTCTGAAACACCAATGATATATCGGAGTATATAATATCCGATTGGGGAAAGTGCTATGAGAAAACTTATTACTGTTAAAATAATTCCTGTTGCCAGGCAAAATCTTTTAACAGTTTGCCAGTTTTCCTCTTCTAAATCTGTTTCCCGATCTGGCTTAACATAAACCAGTGAGCATTGATGAAGGTTTCTCATCGTCTCTACTATTATCATCATAAGGCCGTAGGCCACACCAAATGCTGCCAGGGCCAGGGTAGGATCAGCCTGACTTCTAGCTATGCCACTCTGGATTAA
Source organism: Halonatronomonas betaini (assembly GCF_015666175.1). Classification (NCBI taxonomy): domain Bacteria; kingdom Bacillati; phylum Bacillota; class Clostridia; order Halanaerobiales; family Halarsenatibacteraceae; genus Halonatronomonas; species Halonatronomonas betaini. The sequence continues at coordinate 367,179 of NZ_JADPIE010000002.1, forward strand.
TGGCTGAATAAAAGACCTGAGATAGCGCATAGCCGCCAGGGGAATAAAAAAGCTCATTATATGACTTATTTTAAGAACAGTGTCATTTTTTGCTGGCAGCAGATCAGCTGCTTTTAATGGAGATTTATAATAATAGATAACTCCAAAGGTTACCACTAAAGCTTCAATTCCAATTCCTAATGTCCAGGCCAGGCTGGCTGTAACTACACCAGAAAAGAGTTGAAGCCTTACTGCTAGAAATAAAAATAAAGAGATTGCCATGAGTCTCACAGCCGTACCTGCAGTTACTATCCTTGTTCTTTCATGACTTATGACCAGCCCTCTATGAAAATTTCTCAAAGTTTCAACAATCGGTAAAAAAGATGTTATTCTAAGTCCCAATAAAGTAAACCTGATAGTATCTGGGTCTCTTAAGCCCATGATATTGATTAAAAACCAGCCACCAAATGGAGTATAGGCTATAATTATTAAAAATAAAAAGAATAGGGCACAGAGAGACCAGACAAGTTTTGAGGCAGTTATATAGCTCTTTCTACTGTCAACCATAGATACTGATATCTGCATAAACATCCTAGTCGGAGCTTTAATAGCATTAGAAATACCTTTTACAATTGTAAAAACTGCTATACTTAATTCAGGATAGGGTAATCTGGCAATTGCCGCATTCATTAATGTATGTATCGATGTTATAAAGAAAGGAGTTACAGCTAAAGGCACAAAGAACTTTAAAAGTCTTTTATAATTAACTTTTTGATCTTTATTATTTTTTCCCATTATAATCACCACAATTTTTAAGTACTAATCAGTATTTTATAATAGAATGGACTTTATTACAATAATATAATAAAAATCTTTCTCTTTAAACTCATAATTATTTAATGTATAATATTCACGGAGGCGATGCTAATGAAAAAACCGTATTATTTTAAAAAATTATTCCAGATTGTTTTGTTAGCAATATTTATTGTTCTTTTAAGTACAGGAACAGCCCAACTTGAAGGTGACAATTTTTTATGGGAGATATCTGGTGAGGAAGGCGAATTTTATTTAATGGGATCTCTTCATTTTATGCCACAGGGCAGTTATCCATTAAGTGATGAAATTTATAATGCTTTAAATAATAGTGATCTCCTTGCTGTCGAATTGGATTTAAGGGAGTTAGATCAGCAATTAATCCAGCAATATGTTCAGGAAAATGGTTTATTCCATGATGAAACCCGATTAGAAGATGTTCTTGATGAGGATACATATGAAAAGATTATTGAATTAACTGGTGATTTTGGATTGGCTGAATCCCAGGTTAACCTATTTAAGCCCTGGTATGCCAGCCAGGTGATCTCTGATATTATATTCCAGGAGATTGGTTTTGAGTCAGCAGAAGGTGTAGATTTGCATATGATTCAGCAAGCTGAAGAACAGGATATTAAATTATTTGAACTGGAAACTTTTGAAGAACAGATGGATATGATCAGCACTATGGATATAGACCTTCAGGTTGCAGTACTTAAGGATACCCTGGCAGATTTAGATTATCAGGCCGATACCCTGGTTGAACTAGTTGACAAATGGCATGAAGGTGAAGTGGAACCTATCTATGAATTCCTTTTTGCAAATAGAGAAGAAAATCCTGATATTGAAGAATATTATCAGAAAGTTTTTGATGAAAGAGATTCTAATATGAAAGAAGGTATTTTGGAGTTACTGCCTGATTATGATAAACCTTTTGTCGTTGTAGGTAGCGGCCATATTATCAATAATGAGGGTCTCCTCTATCTATTTGAAAATGCAGGCTTTGAAACTGAACAACTATAATTTTTAGGAGATGATTTTTGTGAGGACTACAGGAACAATAGCCCGGGGAATTAGAACTCCAATAATTAAAGAAGGAGACAATTTAGTTGAAATTGTTGTAGAGTCATTACTCTCAGCCCAGAAGGAAAATGATTTTGAATTTAATGATAAAGGTGTAATTGCTATTACTGAATCGGTCCTGGCCAGATCCCAGGGAAATTATATCACTGTTGATGATATTGCCTGTGAAATTAAAGAAAAATTTTCAGGTAAAGATGGTATTGGTATTGTATTCCCTATCTTAAGTAGAAATAGATTTTCGATGATATTGAAAGGAATAGCCAGAGCTGGCTTTGATATCTACATGCAATTAAGTTATCCCAGGGATGAAGTCGGCAACCCTTTATTTGATCCAGCTAAAATAAGAGAGCTGAATATTAATCCTTATAATGATGTTTTAACAGAAGAAGATTACTTAAAGAATTTCGGAGATTACAAGCATCCATATACCGGAATTAATTATTTGAAATTATATAAAGAAATTGTTCAATCTGAAAGTAATGCCAGTATTGAGTTTATTCTGGCTAATGATCCTGCTGTTATTCTTAACTATACCAGAGAAATAATCACTGCCGACATCCATACTAGAGCAGAGACAAAGGCTATTTTAGAAAATAATGATACAAAAGTTCTCGGACTCGATGAGATCTGTAATCAACCAGTGGATAACAGAGGTTATAATATTGATTATGGATTGCTTGGCTCTAATAAAGCTACTGGTGAAAGATTGAAATTATTCCCGAGAGATGCTAAGGAATTTGTTAATAAAATACAACAGAGAATACATAAAGAGACTGGAGTTCAGGTTGAAGTGATGGTTTATGGAGATGGGGCTTATAAAGACCCTACAGGTAAGATCTGGGAACTTGCAGACCCTGTCGTCTCCCCAGGTTATACTGATGGACTTAAAGGAACTCCAAATGAAGTTAAGTTAAAATATTTAGCTGATAATGATTTAAAGGAACTAGCAGGGGAAGAGCTTCTGGATGCAATGAAAGATGAGATCGGAGGAAAAGATAATGATTTAATTGGAGATATTAGAGCACAGGGAACAACTCCCAGACAGTTAACAGATTTATTAGGAAGCCTGTCTGACCTAATTAGTGGAAGTGGCGATAAAGGTACTCCAGTCGTCTTAATCCAGGGCTACTTTGATAATTTAGCTTCTAACTAATACCCCTGATCCAGGATTTATAATTGCATCATAATGAATTAAATCTTATCTTAATAATTGTGCACATTTTTATCACATCCTCCCGTTATAATGTAATTGAATTAAGATGAAATAATAATAAAAGGGAGGGGCTCAAAATGTTAAAGATGACTAAAATGCAAAAAGCCATAATATTAGGATTGGTATTGGCATTAGTTGTATTTTCTGCCGCCGCCTGTGGTGTTGATGAAGAAGAGCTTGAGGAAATGGAAGAAATGGATGAGGATCCAATTGAAGATGATTTTGGATTTGAGTTAGATTACGAAGCAGATATGTATGCATCCGTTAATAGCTCTGCCATTGCTATGTAATAGATTCTGTAAAAGATTTAGTTAAGTTAATATTGTTGCTTTAAGAAATGTGGGACCCACCTCTTGTAGAAGAGGTGGGTTTTTTCTTGATTTATTAAGTGTTTTCTATTATAATCAATCTATTGGTCTTTAATAACTCAATTAAATAAGAAAGGCCTGATTATTATTCTATTCAAATCATTCTTTTTTATATATTATTTATATATAGCTGTAATATCCTATGGGAATATTTATCTTGATGGAATTGGAATATCAGCAAGTCAAATCGGTTATATGGTCTCAACAGCCAGAGCCATTTCAATTCTGATTCTTCCAATCTGGGGATTAGCAGCTGACTATTTTGGTGCTACAAAACAAATCCTAAAACTTGTAGTTTTTGGAACTATTCTATCTCTATTAGCCTTTCCCCAATCAGAGGTCTACTGGATTATTTTTATAATTTATATATTGTTCATAATTTTTGAAGCACCAATAGTATCATTATCAGATGCTTTAGTTTTAAACCATTTAAAAGATGATTCTGACCAATACGGTCGTTTCAGAAGCTGGGGCTCAATTGGCTATATGGTAGCAGTTATTCCTGTTGGTTTCATGATTGAAAAGACTTCAGCCAGAAATATATTCTTTCTAGGAGCATTGGTGATGTTAATTGCTCTAATCAATATCTTTAAATTACCAGAGGGTGGACGTTCAGTAAAAATAGCTAAGATAACAGATTTTAAGTTGATTTTAAAAAATCAAAAGTTATTTAAATTTCTGCTTTTTACTTTTTTCCTCCAGGTTCCTTTAATTGCTAATTTTACTTATTATCCAATTTTCTTTAAATCTCTAGGAGGAGGAGAAACCCTATTAGGGATAGCTTTACTTTTAGGTGCCGGAAGTGAGTTGATTGTATTTCAAAAATCAACATTTTTCTTTAAAAAGTTCGATCTAAAATTTATCTTATTAATTTCTGCAATAAGCTTTTCTATTCGCTGGGGATTAATTGGTTTCTTCCCATCAATCTCTATTTTAGTATTGACACAGTTGTTTCACAGCCTGACCTTTGCTTTATTCCATGTCACTGCAGTCAGGCATATCTCCAGCCTTGTAGGTATTGATTTTCAGGCTACCGGTCAGAACCTTTATGCTTCAACAATAGCTCTTAGCACTGTTGCAGGAAGTTTATTAGGCGGAGTAGTTTATGACCATTTAGGCGGTGACAGCCTTTATTTAATTGGGAGCTTTATTTCCATCTCAGCAGGAATAATCTATTTCTATTATCTCAATAAAAAAGAGGCTCCAGCAAAAGCCAGAGCCTAAAGGTGAGCTTATTTATAAGTATTATTTTCTAAAGCCAGTCCCATTACAAACTGAGCATTTTACATCTCCAGAACCCTTGCAATTTGGACAGGTGATGCCCTCTTTATTTTTGCCTGATCTAAATTCACCTTCACCTTTACATTTAGCACAATCAACAACCCCATCTCCGTGACAATTTCTACATTTAGCCATTATTTTACCCCCTTATATGGTTAAATATTATCCAATTCCAGCTCTTTAGAGCTTGACTGAAGTAATCTAATTATATTTAAATCGTCATTATTATATAGATCTATATAATTATCATCAACCTCTATAATTGGCCTATCTGGATTTTTAGGGTTTATAAAAACTACTTTGGCTTCCCGACCATCTGATAATACAACTTTCTCATTAATAAAATAATACGGAATCTTATCTAAAAAAGTTGTTAGAAGTTCATAATCAAAAACACCAAAACTATCTTCCCTAAAAATTTTAATAGCCTGAAATGGTGAAATTTTAGTCTGATCCTTGTAACCTGATATTAAAATATCAAATTGATTAACTATCGCAAGAATCCTTCCAAAAACAGGTATGCTTTTCCCTTTAGTACCCAGGGGGTAACCTGTGCCATCATATTTCTCATGATGGCTTAATACCCCTCTGGCAATCTCTTTAGTCATGCCCTCAATCTTTTCTGTCATTTTAAAGCCAAATACAGGATGGTCATTTAAAATATCCTCTTCTTCATCAGTTAAAGCTCCAGGTTTTTCTAATATTTTATCTGGTATTTGCAATTTACCAACGTCATGAAGCAGTCCGGCCTGTGTCAGATGGTGAAGCCTCTCTTCTTCAAGACCTAGCCATTCTCCAAATAAATTTGCTAAAATACCTACATTAATAGAGTGAGAAAATAAATCTACATCTCTATTTTTAACCTTTGTAAGAAGATCTATCATATCCTGGTCGTCTCCCAGAGTTGTAACTTCAAAGGTTAATTCTTTAATCTCTTCATATTCTATTTCCTCTTCATTTCTAAACCGCTTATATAAGCGGCCTGCTTTACTCAGGCTTCTATTATAATTTTCAACTGTATTACTAATTCTATCATAATTTTCTTTGATAGAATCAGCATCTTCATCAAAAATATATACATACTTTGTGCCTAGCTTCTTTAACTTATTAATCTTTCTTTTATCTAATATCGTTCCAGCAGGGATTAAGATCCCGCCAAAATCAAACTCAATATCTCCTGCAATTTTCATTCCTGGTTCAAGTTCATCAACTCTTATATTTTTCCTCCGGGTGTCATTTGTCTTAATTTCTGTCATTTAATTACCCCCTACTGGCCTATATTTTTTACCGCTATATTTATACTATTATCGATAAGATAAATATATCCTGCCCTACTAAGCTCCTGTTTTAGAATTTTAACTTATCATCTAAATGATTCATATTAGGCCAATATTCAATCCTACAATTTAGCACCGCTGGAATATTATTTTTATTGGCAGAAATTGCAGATTCTAACGCAGGTATAATCTCCTCTTTTTTATTAATAGTTTCAGCATAACAGCCATAGGCCTGAGCCACTTTTGTTAGATCAGGCTGGCTTTTATAATCGGTTGTATCTGTCTTAATACCTGCATTTTTTTGCTTTGAACGGATCCAGCCAAGGCCATTATTATTTAAAACCAGCCAGGTTAAACCTAAGTTGTACTGGCAGGCAGTAGCCATCTCCTGCAAATACATCTGAAAAGCTCCATCACCACAAATCGAGAGTACTGGCCGATCCGGGCTTGTTAATTTAGCACCAATAGCTCCTACAACTCCCATTCCCATACAGGTCTGCTCTGCAACAGGAATATTACCGAGAAGACTTTTTACCTGATAATAAGGATAACTGTATGACCAGGTATCCTGTCCGCCATTCTCATTTACCAGGATTGTACTATCATTAAAAGTCTGGCAGGCTTTATAGATTACTTCCCTGGCCCTCAAAGACTCTGAATCTTTTTCTATATCATTTTTTATTTTTTGAAAGTATTTCCCTTTCAGATCTTTTACAATTTCAAGCCTTGCCTGGCTAAAGTCTTTATCTATTTCCAACTCACTAAAGTTATTATTTAGTTCTCTTAAATTAGATTTAATATCTCCAGGCAAAAATAAATCTGGTTCCCAGGCCCTGCCAGCCCTGCCTGGCTGTGTCAAATCTATATCAAATTGAATAATCTCTGCATTGCCAGGTAAATGTTCCCACCAACCAGTCTGAAAAGCCTCATTGCTACTTCCAATAATTATCAATAAATCTGACATCTGATAATATTTTCTAGCTGGTTCCGAGCGATACCGGCCAGATACACCTAAGGCTAACTCACTATTTTCAGGATAAATTCCCCTTCCTCCTGGAGTCGTTAAAAAAGGAATCTGATTCTCTTCAATAAAAGTAGCAAACTCTTTAAATGCCCTGGATAAAATAGCTCCATTACCGGCAACTATAACAGGCTTTTTAGCCTTTATTATCATTTTCTTAGCCTCTTTTAATTTATTTGCTGAGGCCATAGGTTTAAAAGTTTCTATTTTTGTAAATCCTTCTGGATAGTCAATACCATAATCCTCTTTTTGGGATAATGGACCAGACCCGGCAACATCAGCTGGTATATCAAGGTAGACAGGGCCTGGCCTTCCTGACTGGGCTATTTTAAATGCCTCTTTTAAAAACCATGGAATCCTCTCAGCTGAAGGCACCTGAACTGACCATTTAGTTACTGGCTCCATCATTTTAACCTGATCAGTCTCCTGAAACTCTCCTTTGCCCTTTGTCTCTCTACTGGCAGATAAACATGGAATCACCATTGGAATAGAACCAGAGTAAGCTTCTAAAACTCCTGGAATTAAATTAGCAACCCCTGGCCCCGGGGCTCCAGAACAGACACCGATATTACCAGTCAGTCTACTATAGGCCATAGCCATAAAAGGAGTCGAACTTTCATGCCGGAGATTAATAGCCTCAATACCATCTAGCTCATCAGCATACATATTTATATAGGTATCACCAAGCCCAAAAACATATTCAATCCCCTGACTCTTAAACATCTCAACAATTACCTTCCAGGGATCCATCCTATCATGCCTCCTTATGAAAAGTTATCAATTAAATTTTTAACTTTAGCCTTATCAGGTCCATCAACATCTATACTATCACTTAAATGAGGAAAACTTTCTCTAAAAACTGGCTTTTTCTGCTGATAAATAATTCCAATTGGAATCTTATCTCCCCATTCTCTGGATTTCTTAAATGCAGCATTAATATCAGTATTATCGTAATCATCTTCTAATTGATAAACCCTCTCGCTATACCATTGATAGGTATTAACTTTATTAAAAGATACACAGGGTTGAAGAATATCTAGCAGAGCATACCCTTTATGCCTTATTGCAGCCTGCATCATTTTAACCAGATGATCCCTATCACCAACAAAGCTCCTGGCAATAAAACTTGCCCCCATACCCACAGCAAAACTTATTGGATTAAAGGGCTCAGAAGTAACTCCCTCAGGTTGAACCTCAGTCTCAATTCCTGGATAGGTTGTTGGTGAAGCCTGTCCTTTAGTTAGACCATAAATCTGATTATTATGGACAAAATGAGCTATATCAGGGTTTCTTCTAATTGTATGAATCAAATGATTACCACCTTCACCATAACCATCACCATCTCCAGTAGCTGCAATTACTGTTAGCTCTGGATTACTTAATTTAGCAGCCACGGCCGGAGGAAGAGCTCTTCCATGCAGACCATTATAACCATTGGTCCGAAAATAATGGGGCAGTTTCGCTGCCTGGCCGATTCCAGTTATCACTGCAGCATTTTCTGGTTTTAATTCCAGACCTGCCAGAGCTTCAGCTAGAGCCTTTCTTAATGGAAAATTACCACAACCTGGGCACCAGGTAGTATCTCTATCTGCTTCATATATATCAGTTTTAGCCATGATTTATCACCTCATTAAAATATCTTTCAGCAAGCTCCTTTGCTGCAAAGGGACGACCATCATATTTTAATATCTTATAATCAACTTTAATTGTTGTCTCCTGCTGGATTAATTTAGCCAGCTGACCAGAGAAATTAGATTCAATAGATATAATTTTTCCTGCTAGATTGGATAATGATTTTAATTTCTCAACTGGCAGGGGCCAGATATCTTTAAATATTAAGAGACCGATATTCTCATCTCTTTTCTGAATAATTTCTAGTGCCTCTTTTAAAGGCCCTGCTGTCGATCCCCAGCAGACTATTAAATTATCAGGTTCTTCAGGACCAATATATTCTGGTTCCAGTCTATCTTCAGCAATAAATTTATCCAGCTTTTTAAATCTTTTAATCATCATCTTATTCCTGAGCTCAATATCTTCAGTTACAAATCCATTCTCATCATGTTCATGGCTATCGACTAAAACAACATTATCAGCCAATTGTCCAGGATAAGCCCTGGGTGAAATCCCATCTTCGGTAAAGTGGTATCTTCTATAACTTTTAGGCGAAACTTTATCACTATCAACAAAATTTCTTTTAATTTCTAAATTATCTAGCTTATATTCAGGAATATTCTTAGAAGAATCAGCAAGAAACTGATCGCTTAAAATAATAACTGGCAATTGATATTTGTCAGCAAGATTAAAGGCTCTAAATGATTGATAAAAGGCATCCTCCTGATCAGTTGGGGCCAATACAATCAAAGGAAATTCATCCTGGGATGCATTTATTGCAAATAATAGATCTGCCTGACCAGTTCTGGTTGGGAGGCCTGTTGCCGGCCCTGGTCTCTGAACCTCAGCAACAACCAAGGGAATCTCACCAACCCCTGCATAACCCAGCGCTTCAACCATTAGTGAAAATCCTCCTCCAGAGGAGCCAGTCATAGCTCTAACACCTGAATAAGAGGCTCCCAGGGCCATGTTAATCGCACCAATTTCATCTTCAGCCTGTTCAACAGCTATACCAAAATCCTTCTGATTCTGGGCCAGGAAATTTAAGATTCCAGTTGATGGAGTCATCGGATATGCTGAATAAAATTTAACCCCGGCAGCAGCTGCTCCCAGTCCAACTGCCTGATTTCCATTAATATAAATCTCCTGATTATCTTTTCCGTCAAGGAATGATTTATTATAATCAATATACTTTTCATCATCAATAGCATTATAGCCAACCTCAAGCAACTGATGATTATCATAGACAATATCATCATCAGCAAACTTTTCTCCAATTAGATCATTTAAAATAGCAATTGGTAAATCAAGAAGTTTCCAGACAGCCCCGGCATAAACAGAATTCTTAGCCTTAGGATTTATTCTTTTTGCCATTTCGCTGGCATAAATATCAATAAATCTATCATCATCAAATTTGCCATCATAAAGAATAAAACCATCTTCTGAAACTTTATGCTGATGTTTTTCGATACTCTCATCATTTAAGGCAACTAGAATATCAATCTCCTGCCTGGGTGCCTGTAGAGGCCTATCACCAAATCTTATTGACATAAAATTGTGACCACCACGAACTCTGGACATATAATCTTTATTGCTAAATATATTAAACCCTGCTCTAAATAATGCCTTCCCGACCAGAGCTTCTAAAGTCTTTAAACCCTGGCCTGCTTCTCCAGCTAATACTAGGTTTAGGTCCACAATTAATTACCTCCAGTATTTTGATTTTTAATTCTTATTCTAATAGTTCTAGATAAATCTAAATTTACCTTTTATTTATCAGAAATATGATTGATATAACCGACTCAAAGAAGTATAATTAACTAAAATCAATAAAGGTTGATTATAATGAAATTCAAAAAGCTAATTACATTCTTATTTTTAATAATTTTAATATCGGGCCTCCAGGGTAATGGTCTAAATGCCAGCGAGAAAAATTTTAACCCTGCACCATTTCCTGAAAGCCAGTTTCTAGAAGTCGATAATATAAATTATCACTACCGACTCTGGGAGCCAGCAGAAGAAATCAGGGGCAAAGTATTACTTTTACATGGTTTTGCCGGCTCAACCTACTCCTGGCGAAACAATGTAAAAGATCTAAAAAATGCCGGATATCAGGTTATCGCCCTGGATCTCCCTGGTTTTGGCTATACTGACAGGGTAAAGGGCCTAAATCATTCCCAGTTACTGCAGGCTGAAAGAATCTGGAACCTCCTGGCTAAATTAGAATCAGAAGAGATAGTCGAGCAAAATAAAGACTGGCATCTCATTGGCCACTCTTATGGCGGAGGCACAGCAGCTGCTACTGCCTATTATAATCAATCTAGAGTAAATTCATTAATCTTAATTGCAGGGGCATTAAATGTTGAAGAAAGATTCGATACAGTATTATTAGAAATAGAGCCACTCCAGCAATTAGCAAAACCATTAATTAGAAATATTTTATTTAGTGAGCCAGTATTTGCAAGATTATTAGCCTTCATTTATGGCGAAAATATTCTGGATCATGATCTGGAAATGCTAATAAAACCTTTGCAAATTCCAGGAACTGAAGATGTTCTGATAGATATTGCCAGTACATTTCAGGACCTGCCAGAATCAAAATTTACAGATATAAATCTCCCGATCCTATTAATATGGGGGGAAGAAGATAAAAGTATCTCAACTCCCCCTGAGGAGGGCCAGAGACTTTATGATATCCATGATAATGCAAAATTAGTTTATATTGAAAAAGCTTCCCATTTTCCAATGGAAAGCCATCCAGACAGAGTAAATTCAATTTTAATCGACTGGCTCAATACCAAGTAATTCTCTAATTTCAGGCAATTTCTCTTCAGCAGCTCTCTGGCCAACTCCAATAATCTCTGAATAATTATTAAAATCTGTTCCACTAAAATTATCCAATTCCGGGGCAATCAAAATATCCACTCCAGAAGGGGAATAGCTAGCCTTTCTCATAATATTAAAGACTCTATTTCCGTATTCGATTCTACCTTCAGGCTTTCTGGTAAAACGAAAATTAGCTCCTACATCAACAGCAATAATTATATCTGCTCCCAGTTCTCTAGCTGCTTTTACAGGTAGGTTATCAACCAGCCCACCATCAGCCAGCCAGTAGCCATCATATTTAACAGGGCCAAACATAATTGGTACAGCAGAGCTGGCTGTTATTAATTTAGCCAGAGGACCCTCAGAAAATACTGCCGGTTCTCCAGTATCAATATTTGTCGTAGAGACAGCAAAATCAATAGGTAAATCTTCAATATTTTCTGCAGATAATTTATCATTAAAATAGCTTTCTATTCTATTAAGACTAAAAAACCCAAGTCCATCAAATGATGGATATAAAAAATCAGTAAAACCTAAAGTTGATATCTCATCAATTAATTCATCAACAGAATAACCATCTGCATGAAAAGCCCCAATAATTGAACCTGCTGAAGTTCCAGTGATAATATCAAACTCCAGGCCCTCATTTACTAAAACATCAATAACCCCGATATGAGCAATACCCCAGGCTGCTCCGCCACCAAGCACTAAAGCAACCTTCTTATCTTCTTCAATTTCTCCTAATTCCTCACTATCTGCATGAATTGTTCCAGAGAAAAAAGGCAGCAAAATAAATAAACAGATTAAAAATATTATTAAATAATTCCTCTTCTCAGTCACTGATTTGCCTCCTTTTTTAAGAAGATACTCTATTCGAGCTTTCTTTATTCTTATACATCGATACATCAGCTAACTTAAAAACATCAACCAGGCTTTCGTCTTTATTACACTTTGTAGCACAGCCTATTGAAATCTCAATATTAAAGCCATGGCAACGATCCTGCTGACATTCATTATCAATTCTTTTAGTAACCTTTTCAGCCTGATAACAGGTCATCCCAGGTAAAATAATCGCAAATTCATCTCCACCAATCCTGGCTACTACATCATCACCTCTAGTTATCGATTTAAAAACCTCTGCAGCAGCTTTGATATACCTATCACCTTCAAAATGGCCATACTTATCATTAATTGGCTTTAATTTATCTAAATCTGCCACCAGAATACTTACAGGCATAACTCCAGCTTCATCTAATTCTTTAAGCTTATTTTCAAAATATCTCCGATTATAAAGTCCAGTCATCTGATCATGATATGAAAGATACTTAATCTTTTCCTCTTCCTCTTTCCTATCTGTAATATCCTGATAAATAGCATACAGACCAAGAAGCTCATCCTCCTGAACTATTGGAAAACTCTTAATAGCAACATCGATTAATTCCCCATCAGCCCTTTTTCTTTTATCTTCAACAATAACCTTCTTCTGTTTATCAATAACCTCCCTGGTCATCTGACCGGCTTCAGCCACTTTGTCTGCTGGCACAATAATATCATCAAGAAATCTGCCCTCAATATCCTGAGCTTTATAGCCAAAAGCCTCTTCAAAACTTTTATTAACCATTATTATCCTGCCACTATCATCTAAAAGAGAAATAGCCTCAATAGAACCCTCAAATAACTCTTTAAAATAGGCCCACTGCTTATGAACTGCCCTTGAAACCTGTTTCCTCTGGGTTATATCTTTAACCTGCAATAATATTTCATCATCTGCAACCTGCACCAATTCAACCTCAACATCAATTATTGAACCATCTTTACATCTGACTTTACTTTCTATCTGATATTCATCAAAAATAATCGCCTTCTCCAGTGAAATATTAATCTCATCTTTTGAAAGATTAACACTAAGATCATGAATCTTCTTATTTAAAATCATTTCTTTTGAATAACCAGTTGTTTCAATAATAGATTTATTTACCTCTAAAAATTCTCCTCTGCCATTGATGATGGCTATCCCAATAGGAATATTATCCATATATTCATAATATTTAGCTGAACTTAAATCCTTTCTTAGATCTGACATTTTAACTCTCCATTCTATTAACCTGAGATAAAATCTGAGTCAATAAAAAATCTCCAGTTTTTATCTTTATACTCCTCTGCATAATCAATATTAATTCTAGGTCCAGATTGAATCACCGACTCACTGACCTCAATCCCTGAAGTTAGGTATAAATCCCTACCACCAGTCAGAGAAATACCATTATAATCTCTATTTATATTCAGAGCCTCTGTTAACTTTCCAGGGCCATTTGTTAACTCCCTATCTGGTCTTTTGCCAATAGCTCTATTTTCTCTTAAAAAATCCAGTCCCTTAACAGGCTCAACAGCCCTGATCAGAACAGCCTCTGGCTTGCCCTCACTGGCAGCAACAATATTAAAACAATTATGGATTCCATAAACCAGATAAACATAAGCCAGGCCAGGTCGGCCAAACATAACCTCTGTTCTTTTAGTCCGCCTATTATCATAAGCATGACAGGCTTTATCTTCCGGGCCAATATAGGCCTCAGTCTCAACAATCTTAGTAATAACCTGACCCTGCCCGCTCTCTCTAACCAGATAACGGCCAAGTAAATCCCTTGCCAGCGTAAGGCCATCTCTGGCATAAAAATCCTCTTTCAATACCATTATTCCACAATCCCTCGCTGCTCCAGAGTAGCCCTTAAAGGTATAAAGGAATTGGCAAAGACAGACCTAAACTCAACAGTCAAAAATTCTGATTCAATCTTCGGGAGAATATAGGCTGCAAAAACTTCTCCATTAGGCAAAACCCTGGCATTACTATAATCGAGAAGATCAATATCACTGATCAACATTGTATAAGATCTCGGTTCAGACATTATTCTACCTTCAGCAATATTGACAACTTCATTAATATCAACAGTAACCTTCTCATGGGCATTATCTCTCTCAAAACCTCTTTCAGCCCTGAAGCCAATCACTGTAAAACGCTCTGAAATTTCAAGTATCTCCTCTAAGTTAACCTCATTACCCCGGTAAGCATCTAAAAACTCTATATCTTCATCGCTATATCTTTCAGCCATCACATCATCTGTCAGCCTTCTGGAAACTTGAAGGCTAAATTCTTCTCTCTCCTCATCAGTAAAGACCTCATTAAAATAATATTCATCAACTATAAAAAACTCCCCGGCCAGTTCAATTCTGTGATCTTCCCAGCTTGCATAGTACTCTTCAGTTTCAACATTCTCTTCAGTTTCTACATTTTCTTCAGCAAATAATGAAAAACTAAAAACTAGAACTATTATAAAAGTAAAAATTAAAGCCTGTCTAAATTTCTTCATTATAATATTTCACCTTCCACTTATTATAAATTATAGCCTCTATCATAATATTATATAATATCTATTAACTAATTTCTACTCTAATACCCTCAGCCCATCGAAATTATAGATTCTTCTTTATTTTAACTCCAGATAATATAAATTTTAAGAAAATAGACTGCAGTAAATAACTGCAGCCTTTAAAGGTTATCTGTTTTAATTAATCCTATTTCTTTTTAATCAGGCTATTAATTAGCTGATCTTTATTTTCAGTCTTCAAATCAAGATCAACTAAATCTGATTTTTTAATTTTATTTAAAAGTTGATAATTCTTCATAAACAGATCATCCACACCTGATAAGTCTAAATCCATACTTTCATTTTCCCTTAAATATTCCTCAAAACTATCGATATTAGCATGGATTATCTCCTGACAGGAATTAAGAATAGTACAAACGTCATAATATAGTTCCTTTAATTTATAATTAGCCAGTCTCTTCTCTCTAATATATGAAGTATGTTCTTTATCTTCAAATTTAACAAGCACATATTTTTTATCTTTACTATCTTTTTTAAGCTGAATAACTTTATCAAAATCTATAAACTCTGTGACAGCATTAAGAAAATCATTGAAATGGATCTGTTTTTCAACCAATTCAGGCTCCATCAGATCAAAAAGTTGATAAAATCCTAACTTGAATTTTGTGGTTTTCATCAATTCATAGACTTCATCGAAAATCAGTAATTTTTGCATTTTTATCACTCCATTTCAAATATTTTTATGAAACTGGCCTTGTATTTCTTTTTTTATCTTACTATATATATTAGATATTAAAACCCAATCTCCTCTAAAAAATAACTACATTTCAAGAAAATTTTATATTTAACTCTCCTCCAATACCTCCCCGGTACCAACCCAGTACCAACCCAGTACCAACCCAGTACCAACCCAGTACCAACCCATACCCGAAATTAACTAACCCTTACTTCTATTTAATATTTACTAAATAAATATCACATCTAAAATAAAACTGAAAAAATAGATTAGAATTTTTCTCTAAAATATTATATAATAAAATTAGAAAAGAATTTAACCTGATAAATTAAAGGAGTTTTCAAAATTATCTTGAATTAGAAGCTAACTGAAGACAATTAATTATGAAAGGAGTGGTTTAAATGTTAGAATTATTAGGAGCAGCATTAGTTATCTGGTTGGTAATCTATTATCTAAATAGAACTACTCCATAATTTCAAACTCAATTTAATCTCGAATAAAAAGGAGGGATTTATTCTCTCCTTTTTATTTGTTCATTTAAGGGTGGTCTAATGGCTAATTTAAGAATAATAATTTCATTAATTAAAAAAGATCTATTATATTTCTTTAGAAATAAAACCATTCTTATTGTGGTTATACTGCCGGTTCTAGCCTCTATCTTTTTTCTTTTAATCGAAACCGGTATCTTCCAGATCCAGTATGATATAGGTCTGATTACTGAAAATAATCCTATCGAAATTGATAACTCTAACTATCAGGAAATAAATTTTATAGAATTCCAGGATGAAGAAACTGCCAGAGATAACCTCAATAGAATCGATGGAATCTTGAAATTTCAATCTGACAATCGGTTTAATCTCTACCTTAATAATCTTGATCCAACAGAAATACTAATTTTAGAACAGTATATCAATGAAATTATAATTTCAACAATGGATTATACAATGCCCTTTGAGCTCAATATTGAACTAATAGATAGTCAATCACCATTCAATGATCTCATCTCTCTCTGGCTGGCAGTGACTGTGGCCATGATCGGAATAGTTGTTATTTCAGGAGATCTAGCCGAAGAAAAAGATAATAAAACCCTGGAGGGCATTTATATAGCTCCAATTTCAAATATATTATTTCTAAGTAGCAAAATTATTTCCGGGACAATCCTGGCCATAATAACAGCAATTATAATCCTTATAGCCAATATATTTCTTGAGAGCAGCCTGACTATTTATAGCCTGTTACTGACTGCTCCAGTGATCATAGCAGGTGCCTTAATCTTTAATATCATAGGCAGTATAATTGGCCTGAGATCTAAGAGTCAATCTGCTGCCAGATCAATGGCTACAATTATCTATTTTTTAATAGTTTTCCCGGGATTACTGGCAACTATTTCTCCAACATTTGAATTAATAGGTCGACTTACCCCGGCCTACTATTTTATCAATGGACTCCAGTTAGATAATATTATTTATAACCTGTTTTTTATCTCAATATTTATAGTAATTCTAGTACCAGTTCTAATCTACTCATATAATGAGGTGTATTATAATGAATAAAAACTTATCAAAAAATCTAATAATAATTCTATTAATCCTTTCCGCCCTTTTCATTTCAACTGGAAGGATTCAGGCCGAGCTCAATGATTCAGAAGATCTAAAAGAATTTATCAACACTGTATATAATCATTATCAGGAACAGGAATTTCAGGAAGTTTATCAGCTCCTCCACCCAGGAATTCAAGAAAATTTAACCGAAGAAGAATATGTCAATTTTCAGCAGGATAATACAGATCGCTATCAACTAAAACTATCAGAAATCAAAATCATAGAAATAGATAATATTGATAGCCTCCCCTCAAAATTTAATAACTATATTTCTGAAGATCAATATCAACAGGCCTATGAGGCTAAAGTTGAATATAAGATGGAATTTAGATTTTTAGGAACAAATCAGAGTCGAGAAGTTGATACAGAAACCTATGTAATTGAAGATAATGGTCAACTCTATCTGGTCTGGGATCGATCAGTTATAGAAGAAGATGATCCTGGTGCTGGAATTGAATAACCCTCCAATTGTAATTAATGATCTAAGAAAAAAATATAAAGATATTACAGCCTTAAATGGAATCAACCTGACAGTAAACCAGGGAGAGATTTTTGGCTTTTTAGGTCCTAATGGTGCTGGCAAAACAACAACCATGAGAATCCTCCTTGGCCTATTAAATCCAACTTCTGGTAGCAGTCAGGTTTTTGGAACCAATTCAACAGAGTTAGATAATAATATCAGAGGAAAAATCGGAGTAGTTTTTGAAGAAAACAATCTCTATCAGCATCTAACTGGCCAGGAAAACTTAGAATTCTTTGCCAGCCTTTATAATGTCCAGCCAGAAAAAATTAACCAGTTATTAGAATTTTTCCAGCTAGTTGATGCCAGAGATTTATATGTTAAAAATTATTCAAAAGGGATGAAACAGAGATTATTAATCGCCAGGGCAATTATAGCCGACCCGGAACTCTTAATTCTTGATGAGCCAACCAGTGGCCTGGATCCTGCTTCAATTGAGATCATTCATCAGGCTATTGAAGGTTTTAAAAAAGAAAATAAAACAGTCTTTTTAAGCTCCCATTTCATGGAAGAAGTCGAACGACTCTGCGACCGGATAGCCTTTATCAACAATGGTGAAATAATAACAATTACAACCCCTGCCTGGCTAAAGTCATACTATGGCAACAAAAATATCAAAATTAAGATCAGACTCAATCAGCAGTCAGTCGATAATTTAAAATCCAGCCTGCCTGAAGAGGCAGTAATAGAAATTAAAAATAATTCAGCAAGCATCTCCCTGCCCTTAGATTATGAAATGACAGGCAATTTAATCGACAGCTTAAAATCTAATTATTCAATTTTATCAATTCAGACAGAAGAAGCATCGCTCCACCAGGTCTTTATTGAATTGTCAAAAGAAAATAAAAAATTAAAATTCTAAAATTACCTCTTGACAAAAGTATAATAGGCTGCTATACTAAGTTCAACAATTTAGTATACTAAAAGCTTTGAAGGGACCCAAGTAAGCATTAAATTGCTGAAATACACCCCTGAGCTGCCAGCTGAAACCAGTAAGCAAAGGCCGTCTATCGTCGTTATCCGATAGGGAAGTGCTAGCTTCCTCACAGAGATGATCTTTAAAGATCTAAAAAATAGGTGGTACCGCGACTTAAGTCGCCCTGTTATAGGGGGGCTTTTTCTTATTTAGGAGGGTTTTTATGAAATTAAAAATAGCAAATAAAAGTAATATTAATACTAAAGTTTCTGTTCCAGGCGATAAATCAATCTCACACCGGTCATTAATGCTGGCAGGGATTGCCAGTGGTCAGAGCAGAGTCTCAGGTCTATTAGAGGGTGAAGACTGTTTTTCAACCTTAAAATGCATGGAAAAATTAGGAGTTGATATAACCAGAGATAATTCTGGCACCTATATCGTAAATGGAGTCGGTTTAAATGGTCTAAAGGAGCCAGCTGATATCCTTGATTGTGGTAATTCTGGTACCACCATGCGCTTGCTTTCAGGGCTTTTAGCAGGCAGGCCATTCTATTCAGTCCTAACCGGTGACCGATCTTTAAATTCAAGGCCGATGGATCGAATTATTACCCCATTAAGTAAAATGGGAGCAGAAATCTGGAGCCGCCAGCAGGGCTTAGCCCCTCTAAGTATCAGAGGTGGTAATCTAGCCAGCATTAATTATAATAGTCCAGTAGCCAGTGCCCAGGTTAAATCCTCAATACTCCTGGCCGGCCTATCAACTAAAGGGATTACATATGTTAATGAGCCAGCCCAGTCCAGAGATCATACAGAAAAGATGCTGAAAGCAGCAGGTGTCGATATTGAAATTAATGATAATACCATTAAATTAAATAGTTCAGGTCAGCCAGAATTAAAGCCCCTGGATATTAATATCCCAGGAGATATCTCATCAGCAGCCTTTATAATTGCTGCAGGCTTAATCACAGAAAATAGCAGAATCTTAATTAAAGATGTCGGTATCAATCAGACCAGAACCGGTGTCCTTGATGCCTTAAAGATGATGGGAGCCGAACTTACTATCAAAAATAAAAGAGTTAGTTCAGGTGAACCTCTGGCAGATATAGAAGCCTGTTCAAGTAACCTAAAGGCAATAGAGATATCCGGCAGTCTGGTCCCTAGATTAATCGATGAGATACCACTGCTGGCTCTACTGGCAACCCAGGCAGACGGTGATACAATTATTAAAGATGCCGCAGAATTAAGGGTAAAAGAAACTGATAGAATTAAAGCTATCAGCTCTGAGCTAAAAAAATTAGGAGCAGAGATAGAGGAATACCCTAACGGTATGAAAATCAAAGGAAATACAGAGCTTAAAGGTGGTATTGAAGTTGATAGTTTTGGTGACCATAGAATAGGCATGACAATGGCCATTTCCGGTCTGATTGCCAGAAATGGTATCATAGTTAATAATAGCGAATCGATAGATATATCCTTTCCTGACTTTGAAAAATTAATTAATAATCTTTAAATAAAAGGAGACTGATAAAATGATTGTTGTAATGAAAAGTAATAGCAGCAAAGATGATGTAAATAAGATCTGTAATATAATTAAAGATGAAGGTTATGAGACCCATTTATCTGAAGGCGTTGAAAAGACAATTATTGGCGTTGTTGGTGCCAATGGCAAAAAAGAAAATCTTAAAAGCCAGCTTCTAACCTATAAATCAGTTGAAAAAGTCGTTATAATAGTTGAGCCATTTAAGTTAACCGGTAGAGATTTCAAACCAGATAAGACTGTTATCGACATAGATGGTGTTAAAATTGGCGGCAAAAAACCGGTAATTATGGCCGGTCCCTGTGCCGTTGAAAGTGAAGAACAGATCCTTGAAACTGCAAGAATTGTTAAGGAAGCAGGGGCAGAAATTTTAAGAGGTGGTGCCTTCAAGCCGAGAACCTCCCCCTATTCATTCCAGGGGCTGGGAGAAGAAGGCTTAAAATTACTGGCCAAAGCCAGAGAGGAAACTGGCCTAAAAATTGTCACAGAGTTAATGGATATCCAGCACCTTGATGTTGTCGAAGAGTATACAGATATTTTCCAGATAGGCGCCAGAAATATGCAAAACTATCCTCTACTTTCAGCAGTCGGCAAAGCCAGTAAACCGGTTATGTTAAAGCGGGGTATGTCAGCTACAATCAAAGAATGGCTATTAGCTGCTGAATATATCATGTCTGAGGGCAATAAAGAAGTTATTCTCTGCGAGCGAGGCATTAGAACATTTGGCGAAAGAACCAGAAATACACTGGATCTAAGTTCTATCCCGCTAGTTCAGCAGATCAGTCATCTCCCTGTGATTGTAGATCCAAGTCATGGCACAGGCAAATGGGATCTGGTCATCCCGATGGCCCGGGCTGGAATTGCTGCCGGAGCAGATGGTCTTATCATCGAAGTCCATCCTAACCCTGGTGAGGCCCTTTCAGATGGCCAGCAGTCATTAAAACCAGAGAACTTTAAAATGCTAATGGAAGAGATCGATTTAATCAGCAGGGCAATCAACCGAGAAGATAATTAAAATGGAATTTAATATAAAGAATATCTTAATCATTGGCACCGGCCTTATTGGAGCATCCCTGGCCGGTGCTATCAAAACCAATTATCCAGAGATTAAAATTACTGGAATCGACAAGGACCGAAATAACTTAGACTATTCTCTAAAAAATAACCTGATCGATTTCAGCACTAAAAATTTAAATGATCTGGAATTAGATGAATATCAATTAATTATCCTGGCTACACCAGTAAATATTATAAAGGAATACCTCAATAGGCTCTATCCTCTGCTTAAAGGTCAAACTTCCAGTAAAATAATAATCGATACCGGCAGCACCAAGGCTGAAATAGTTAAGCAGGGAAGTAAATTAAACAATCTAAAGAACACCTGGTTTCTAGGAGGCCATCCTATGGCAGGCCTGGAACAATCAGGAGCCCGATATTCTCAATCAAATCTCTTTACTGAAAAGCCATTTATTATAACCAGGTCAGCTGATACCAGTTATCCTGAAACTATAATCAATCGCCTTAAAGAATTCCTTAAAGGTTTAAAGATGAACATTATCGAATTAGAACCTGAAAGCCATGATCAATATCTGGCTGGAGTTAGCCATCTGTCCCAGCTACTTGCCTATATCCTGGCTGAAATAATAGCTGACGAAGAAAACAGCTCTGAGATGCTTGCAATCAGCGGCAATGGTTACAAAGATATGACTAGACTTGCCTCCAGTTCCAAAGAACTCTGGGAGGAAATCTTTAAAAGTAATAGCGAAAATTTAATTTATTTTATCGATAAATATATTGCAAGATTAAACCAGTATCAGGACTGGTTAAAAGAAAGTGAGGAGAATTTAAAAGATGTTTGAATATTTCACAGCAGGAGAATCCCATGGACCGGAAATCACTGCCATTATTAAAGATCTCCCGGCAGGCCTAAAAATTAATATAAATAATATCAATAAACAACTTAAAAGACGTCAGCAGGGCCATGGCCGGGGCGGCAGGATGGATATCGAAAAAGATAAGATCAATATAACCTCAGGCCTTAGAGAAGGCATAACCCTTGGTTCTCCTCTGGCAATGAATATTAAAAATAAAGACTGGACCAACTGGGAAGAGATTATGACTGTTTCAAATAAAGGCAACCAGGAGAAAATTAAAGCCAGAAGAGTTGCCGAACCTCGTCCTGGCCACGCCGATTTACCTGGTGGTATTAAATTCAACCATTCTGATCTAAGAAATGTCTTAGAGAGGGCAAGTGCCAGAGAAACAGCAATCAGAACAGCTGTCGGCAGTATTGCCAGGGAATTTCTCGGAGAATTTGAAGTTGAAATCTTTAGCCATGTTACAGGAATAGGAACAGTAAAGTCACCGACCTGGCAGAAAGTTAAAGCAGAAAACAATATTAATTCAATTACAGAGATCAAAGAATATTTCGCCCAGGTAGATGAAAGCCCGGTCAGAGCCGGTTCAGACCAGGCAACTGCTGAAATGATCAACTTAATTGACAGGTGGAAAGAAGCAGGAGACTCAGTTGGAGGAATCTGTGAAATTATTGTAACAGGACTACCTCCTGGACTTGGCAGCCATACTCATAATGATTTAAAGCTAGAAGGTCAGCTGGCAGCTGAATTAGTTGCAATCCAGGCAATAAAGGGCATCGAATTTGGAGGTGGCTTTAAACTTGCCGAAAGGCCTGGCTCCCAGGTCCACGATGAGATCTTCTATGACGATAAAAATAATAAATTTTATCGAAAGACAAATAATTCAGGTGGCCTGGAAGGCGGTATTTCAACAGGAGAAGAATTAATAATAAGGCTGCCAATGAAGCCAATCCCAACTCTGTCTAAACCATTAAAAACAGTCAATTTAGATAATAAAACTCAGGTTGAAGCTGCTAAGGAGAGATCTGACAATTGTGCTGTTCCCTCAGCCTCTATAGTTGCTGAGGCAGTGACTGCAATCGTAATGGCAAGAGCATTCTCCAAAAAGTTTGGCGGAGATTCAATCAAAGAAATTAAAAATAATTACAACAGTTATCTAAAACAGATTAAAAACTATTAAAAAGAGGTGATCCCTTGACCAATACATTAAAAGTAAATCTTGATAAAGATAGTTATGATATCATCATTGATAATCAAATACTCAATAATGCCGGCCAGATAATCGCTTCTAATTTAAATATCGGCAAAAAGATTTTAATTATTTCTGATCAGAATGTATATCCCCTTTATGGTAACAGCTTAAAAAAGTCCCTGGAAAAAGAAGATTATCAGGTTCAGAGCCATATTATAGAACCTGGAGAAAAAAGTAAAAACAATGCTGAGTTAAATAAAATCTATGATCTTCTTTTAAAGTCAAGATTTGATCGCAATTCATCTATTATTGCCCTTGGTGGTGGAGTAGTTGGAGATTTAGCCGGAATGGCTGCAGCTACTTTTATGCGAGGGATTAATTTTATCCAGATACCAACCAGTCTCCTGGCCCAGGTCGATAGCAGTGTTGGCGGTAAAGTAGCTATCAATCACCCTGAGGCAAAAAACATAATCGGAGCCTTTTATCAACCCGAGATAGTAATAATTGATATAAACCTTCTTAAGACCTTAAAAGCCAGAGATTACAATACTGGCCTGGCAGAAGTTATTAAATACGGGCTTGGTTTTAATAAAGACCTCTTTGATTATATAGAAAATAATATTGGAGAAATCAAAGAAATCAAACCTGAAGTGCTCATAAAGCTCGTCTATATCTGCTGTCAGATCAAAAGCAATATCGTCAATCAGGATGAAAAAGAAAAGGGTGTCAGGGCCAGATTAAATCTAGGCCATACTGTTGGTCATGCAGTTGAGGCTCTGACCGGTTATAATGAATATACCCATGGTGAAGCAATTGCAATCGGTATGGTCTATGAAAGCTATCTGGCCAAAAAACTGGGTTATATCAAACTGGCTGAAATTAATAGATTAAAGAAATTATTAACCAGCTTTAACCTGCCTGTAAACCTGCCAGCATCTATAAGCTTTAAAAGCCTTATTACTAAAATGCAGACTGATAAAAAGGTTAAAAATAATAAAATATTTCTGGCAATCCCTAATTCATTAGGCGATACTATCATAACTTCTGACTGGCATAAAAAGTATTTAAAAGAAATCATAAAAAAAGCCCCTGAATAATCAGGGGTTAAATATTATTCTTCAACTTTTCCTATTTCTTTGCAATTACCAAAACAATCTTCCCCACAATGAGGACAACTAGGTTTTTCTCCATCCTTTGTTTCAACATAGACAATGTAATCCTCACCGCAACACTGACAGAGATACTTGTATTTTGCCATATTATCATCCTCCTCTATTCCTCTTCTACTGATAATATTTCCTTAGATGAACTAACTAATTCATTTAACTGATCCACCATTATCTCCCGCATTAGGTTGCAGGCCTCAATAAATCTCTGATTATTTATAGTATAAAAAACATTCAAGCCCTCTTTTTTACTTGAAACAACACCCTTTTCCTTAAGCAGGGAAAGATGCTGTGAAACACTGGCTTTACTGATGTCCATTGCCTCTGCCAGCTCATTTACATGCTTTTCCCCTTCTTTTAGGAGATATATAATTTCAATCCTTTTGGCATTTGCCAGCACCTTGCAGATCTCTGCCTGCATCTCATATACCTTTTTATTCTTGATTACCTGCACCTCCAATCTTCCATATAAATAAACTAATATATCAATTCATTAACTAATATGATTATATCACTTTAATTAAAAAATTCAAGTAAAAAATACCCTGGCTATATCGCCAGGGCATTATTAGATCCGCTTAACTTAAAAATCAAATTTTCTTATCAATTCTTCTAACTCTGTAGCCATATTATTTAAATCTTCAGAGCTAGAGATTATCTCTTCAACTGAAGCTGTCTGCTCTTCACTGGCAGCTGCAACTTCTTCAGCACTTGCTGAGGTCTCCTCAGAAATACTTGCTATATTCTCAATATTATTGACTATCTCATTACTATTTTTGCTTGCTCTTTGAACAAGTTCATTAGCCTCGCGTATTCCCTTGCTTACTCTCTGAATAGATTCATTTATTTCAGCAAATGCCTGATCAGCTGATTGCACAACTTCTTCACCTGTCTTAACCTGATCAGTACTATTGGCCATTTTCTTGCTGGCACTCTCAGTCTCTACCTGTATCTCTGCAATCAACTCACCTATTTTACCTGCAGATTCACTGGATTCTTCAGCTAGTTCTCTAATCTCATCAGCAACAACTGAAAAACCTCGACCTGCTTCCCCGGCTCTGGCAGCTTCAATTGCAGCATTTAGAGCCAGTAAGTTAGTCTGTTTGGCTATATTATTAATTATCTCCAGGATGGAATCAATCTCTGAAGAAATCCCTTCTAATTCATTAATTTGACCTGAGACCTCTTCAATAGAATTCCTGATCAGATTCATCTGCTTGCCGACTTTAACCATCTCATCCTGACCCTGGCTCGATTCTTTTTCCATCTCTTCAGATAAGCTCTGGACCCTGGAATTAGATTCGGCCAGCTTATTTAAGGCGGTATCTAAATTCTGCATCTGATTATTAACCTTATCTACATTAACGGCCTGGTCATCTGCACCAACAGCAACCTCTTCAATTGAAACTGTAACCTGTTCTGAGACCTCTCCCATTTGGTTGGAAGCCTGTTCAAGATTATTAGCTGAAGCATTAACCCCTTCAGCAGAATCATTAATGCTTGTTATTAAACCTCTTAATTCACCAATCATTACATTAAATGATTTTGAAATACCTCCAATTACATCTTCTCGCTTTGTCTTTATGTTAACCTTTAAGTCACCTTCAGCAACTTTTTTAATCTGACTGCTTAAATTATTTAAAGGTTTAATAATCTGTGAACTAAAGAAGAAATATAGACCAAAAATTGAAATTAATACCGCCACAGCTGCAACCATAATAATCTGTGTTCTAACCTCACCTGCAGCCATATAAACTATTTCAGATGGTTCTCTAACAACAACTGCACCCTCTAAAGGCTCCAGTGGCATATAAGAAGCCACCTGGGTAATACCGTCCTGATCTTCATATTCAATATTTCCAGCCTCACCTGATAATAAAGCCTCTAAATCATTTTCTTCAACTATATTTAATCCCTGAGTCTGAATATCACTATCCGGGTAAGCAACAACTCTACCTGTCCTATCAACAACATAAGCAATACCCTCTTCACCAATATCTCTATCAGTTACAATCTCAACAAGATTACTGAGAGATATATCGGCAGCCAGAACACCTATTAATTCTTCATTATCCTCATCTTCATAAACCGGGAATGAAAATCTAATGACATCCTCTTCTTCATTAGATAAACTCATTCTCTCTGTCCAATAGATATCTTCTGTCTCAACGGCCTGGTCATACCAGTTATCCTCAATAGAAAAATCAATATCTCTTTCAGGATGGGAGAAAATTTCACCATCTGGCATGGCAAAATATAATGTCTCAATTTCCTCGTTGTCCCCGGTATAATCTGAGGCAACTACATATCTAAAAGTAAAGTCATTACTTAAATTATCTCCCTCCTCATCAGCATATACTTTAAGATCATTAATTAAACCATCAAATAAAGCATTAATTTCTCCATCAACTGCCCTGGCCGACTCCATATTCCTCTGTTGAGCAAGGTCCTGAATTTGCTCTGAAACAGTATTATCCACAACAAACCCTAAAACAGCAAAAGCTGCAATCAAAATTATAGCCATTACAACCATTACCCTAAAATTAAGATTTTTCTTCCAGCTTAGAAATCCTGCCTGCTTATTTTGTTCAGCTTTTCCTTTTGTTTTTTCTTTTTCCTTATCCAACTTTTCTTCCATACTTCTTCCTCCTCATAAATCAAATAATTATGTAGAATTAAATAAAACTCTATTGCTATTTTATTATAACTACAACTCATAAGTCAAATATATAGCCCTGTTTCCAGGGCTATTATAAAATATTTAATTATTTATTCTCTTCTTCTTTTTCACTAGCATCATCTTCTTCGCCCTTTGAGCCTTTAGCTATCCCTTCAACTTTTCCAATTAATTCAGGCATAACTTCAAAAAGTTTATCTAAAGATCCTTTTCCGTCTAAATTAACTAATTCAACCTCATTCCCCTTAATAACTAAGATCGCATCTGGTGAAATTCTGCAACCCAGGCCACCTCCACCACCTTCACTTTTACCGCTTTCTTTATTTTCTTCGCCTATACCTCCACCCATTCCAAAGGAAGCAGTTACAATTGGAATGAGTTTAATCTCCCCAAGTTCCATAGGTTCGCCGATAACTGTCTCCGTCTTCAAAAATTTATCCAGTTTACTATACATTGTTTCTAGAACGTTTTGAGTCATAGCCATTTTTGAATTTCCCCCTTATTTTTTTAAATAATTCTTTATAAAGACCTGTCTTTCTAATAAACCTGATAAGGTAAAAACAGATAGAAGCCAGCATAAATCTACCATAAAGGTAACCCTGAGCAGCAATCACCTCCCTGTTCCATATTAAATCAAGTTGAATCCGGTCCCTTCTTATTAAACCATCCAGACTATAATAGAAAGCTGCTAAATTTCCGGTGTGATAAGGATCCTCAAATCCTACTTTTAAACTAATCTGGTAATCTCTTGGCAGCACCTGGGAAAGTATAGACTTAATTAAAATCCAGGCTTCTCCTAGATATTTTTTGAGATCATTTTCTCTGATAAATGAAATAATCGAGAAAAATCTGTTTCCATTTTTTACTTCATCTCTTTTAGCTTCATCCACTTTATCTTTAATTTTTTCTTTTTTACTTTTTTCAACTTCTATTTTACCTGATTTATCTTCAAATGTATATACTTTTATCCCTAAAAAATAAAGTTTTATTTTATAAAATTTATTCCCTTCAGCATAATCAAATATAATCCTGTAACTTATTGGTGCAATAAAAACTAGTATCAAGAAAGTTAATAATATAAACAGTAACAGTAAAATTATATTAAACATGCAATCCCCTCATATCCTAAAATTTATCTATCTGGGTTCTTCAGGAACTATTATCCAGGCAACAAGATATGCCAGCAGACCTGATCCTGCACCAAAAAACAGGACAATAAAGATAATTCTTACTAAAACTGGGTCAACCTTAAAGTATTCAGCAATTCCACCACAAACACCACCTAAAATTCTTTCATCAATAGACCTATAAAGTTTTTTTCTTTCCTCCATTATTTACCCCCTCTTTAAATATTAAATTATAAAAATGTATTTAAAGTTTTTAAAAATAGTTCAACATCTGTTACCATTCCAACAGATTGAGCTGTTCCTCTATCGGCTAATTTAGTAATAGTAGCTGGATTAATATCAACACAGACTGATTTAATCTCTGCACTCATTAGATTGCCTGTTGCAATAGAATGGAGCATAGTTGCCAGCATCAGAACTAATTCAACTCCCTCAAGTTTTTCTCTCATTAAATTCTGAGCTTCAATAGCATCAGTTACAACATCAGGCAATGGACCATCATCTCTAATTGATCCAGCCAGAACATAATCCACATCATTCTTTATAATTTCATACATAATTCCACTATTTAATATCCCCTCTTCTACAGCATCTTTGATCGAACCAGCCAGTCTAATTTTATTTATAGCCTGAAGATGAAAGCCATGGCCAGTCCCTTTTATGCCTTCTTCAGATAAAGGACAATCCAGTGATGTATTATAAATAGCTGCTTCTATATCATGTGTAGCAAGCGCATTACCGGCAAATAAAACATTAATATAACCTTTCTTAATTAAATCAGCTAGCTCCCCTGCTGCATCTGTATGAATAATTGCAGGTCCTGCCACAACCAGTATCTTTCCACCTTCATTCCTGATTTTCTCCATCTCAGCTGCAAGCTCTTTAATTAACTTATTCTTTGGCCTTTCAGAAGAAGTAGCACTGGTCATGAATCCAAAACCTTCTTGCTCCTCTTTTACTTCTTTAGAAACTGTCTCAATACCATATTCGCCGACCACTATCAAATCTCCTGCATCAACATCGTTAATCGATTTAGAGATTGCCTGTCCATTTTCAATTGCTATTCCACAGTCCATCTCACTCCAATCAACCTTTAACCAGGAGTTATTATAATAGACATAAGTTGGTAAATTTGTTGTAACATAAAACCCTTCTGGAAAAACACCATCTGCTGGCGCTTCTTTCAGTTCAACTTCCTTCTCAATACTCTCTTCTCTTAATAACATAAATATTACCTCCTAAAATTTTTTTATCTATATAAACACAAAAATCCCGCCCCTAAGGAACGAGATTATCACCCGTGGTACCATCCTAATTATAAAAACCACTCTTTCAATTACAGCTATCAGCTATAATCTATCTCTATAACGGAAGAAAACCGGCTCAGCTTACTATTAGTTCAGCCTGCGACTCACAGATGGGATTCTGCTCATAGTCTTTACCATATTAGAATGTTAAATCAAATTATATTATAAAAATTTAATACTGTCAAGTTATTTTTTGAAATTATTATAATAATCAATTATAACTTCAGCTACTCTCTCAACCTCTGACTCTGAAAAGTATTCCTCAGAATCATCTTTTTCCTCATTAATCACAGTTGTTAAAATATCATCTACTTTAGGATCACATAGCTTTTCACCATGTTTGGCCGGCCTGAAAATTTCTATCTTTGCTTTATCGCCAGACTTATAGCCCTCTGTTAAAATAAGATCAACATCATCAATATATTTTTCCCTGAGTTCATCTAGTTCACTATCTTTATCAACATCTTTAATCAATGATATCTTATAAGGGGAAGAAATCAAAACCAGATCAGCACCTGCCTGTTTATGGCGCCAGGTATCCTTCCCTGGTTTATCAATATCAAAACCATGAACATCATGCTTAATAGTTCCAACTCTTAAGCCTTTCTCCTTTAATTTAGGAATAATAACTTCCAAAAAATTCGTCTTCCCACTATCACTTTTTCCAACTATCGAAATTATTGGTATCATATTAATCCTCCATTTTTATGTATTCTGGTAATATCTCATTCTTTGCTTTTAAATAATCTTCATAAGTATTTATATTAAAAAATATATTATTAAAGGAGCTCATTTCTCTTAATTTATTTTTTTGAATAAATTCAAGATTAATATATTCATAAAAACTAATTATAGGCCATCTATCTTCCAGTATTACTTTTTCAACCGATTCAAGACAGCTTTTTCGATAAATAGCAAAAAGCGGCTCATAAAAATTGCCATCAACTGGGACCAGCCCATCTTTATCTGACATTTTTGCTCTATTAAACATCCATCTAATTAAAGTTTTATTAATAAAGGGCATATCACAGCCCATAAAAAAATTATATTTAGATTCAGTCATTTCTAACCCAGTATATATCCCACCTAAAGGTCCAGCATCTTTAAGATCAGTTAATACTTCAACATCATAATCACTAAACTCATCCCTGTTTTTAGCGACCACTTTAAGATTAAAATCAGACTTCAAGTTATTTATAATAAAACCTAAGATAGTCTTATCCTGATAAAACTCCAGATGAGGCTTATCATATTCCCCCATCCTGGAGCTCTCACCTCCTGCCAATATAAAGACTGTCATCTAGCTATTCAGTCCCTTCTCCATGGGCATAACGACTGGCAGCAGCAGAAGCTATTCCAGCAACAAGATCATCTAAAAAAGTATTTACCTCTCCATCTTTTTTAGTATCAAGCTCCTTAATTATTCCAATTTTTTCTTTATCAAGATAACCATAACTTGTTAAACCAATTGTTCCATATAGATTGACTATTGACAGTGGAATTATCTCGTCTATACCATAAAGACCTTCATCAGTTTCAACAATGCTCTGAAGTGGTTCCGGCAGCTGCTTTTTCTCAGCCAGTTCATCAAGTGCTACACCTGTTAAGATAGCATGTGCCACCTCCCGTTTCTTTAAAACAGCATCAACATTTTTATAACAGGTCTCTAATGAAATATCCGGATCAAAAGGTTCTTGTAAAGACTTAACTAATTTTGCAATATCATTAATAGTAACACCCCGGTTCTCTAAAACTTCAATCGACTTATCATATAATTCCTTCATTGAATCATTCATTCTAACACCCCTTCCTGATTAATTATTATATTTAATAAACTCAATATTTGATTTCTTCAACAAATTTTCAGCAAACTTATCAGAATAAGAATTTTTAAAATAAATCTTTTTTACTCCAGCATTAATCAATATCTTTGTACAGATAATGCAGGGTTGATGAGTACAATAAACTATAGAATTCTCAGTTTTAACACCGTGGATAGCTGCCTGAGCTACCAGGTTCTGTTCCGCATGAACACCTCTACAGATCTCATGTCTTTCACCACTTGGAACTTCCATTTTTTCACGCAAGCAACCAGTAGATTCACAGTGTTCTATATTCATTGGTGCTCCATTGTAACCAGTAGCAAGCACCTTTTTATTTTTAACTAAAACGGCCCCAACTTTTCTTCTTAAGCAAGTAGCCCTTTTAGCAGCAAGTTCAGCCATCTCCATAAAATATTCATCCCAATCCGGTCTATCCATTAAACTCACTCCCTCAATATTATAAATCCTGTTATTATAATACCATTATTTATTCTATTATTGCAACAAAAAAAGCCTGTCCACTTAAGGGACAGGCTTTTTAAATCTTTTATTTAACTTCTTCTTTTGATAAATTTTCAAGCTCATCTCGATTAATTTCACAGAAAATAGGTTTAGGTTCAGTTAATTCAGGATACTTCTTATAATAAATACTGAATAAATAAATAACCACAGCCAGGACAAGATAACCAAGAGCAAATTCACTGGTTATCTGTAACTGAATTTGAGGCGCATGCATAAAACCAAAGGCAGATAGACCAAAACCGAATAAAGCTGTAATTACTGCTTTATTCCATTTTCTATCAATTACAAAGACCGCAAATGCACCCCAGATTAGACCAGTAAACATCGGCCCCTGGCCCAGTGCTTCAGCAGCAGGAAAAACTTCAGCAAAACCTTCAGGGTCTAAACTCTGAAATCTAGTTGCTATAAAATCTGAAAGAT
The DNA here is from genome assembly GCF_015666175.1 of Halonatronomonas betaini. Lineage (NCBI taxonomy): Bacteria > Bacillati > Bacillota > Clostridia > Halanaerobiales > Halarsenatibacteraceae > Halonatronomonas > Halonatronomonas betaini. The sequence continues at coordinate 399,452 of NZ_JADPIE010000002.1, forward strand.
AAGGAAACATGGCAATAACTACTGCCGGTGCATGTCTAGGAGGGCTGGAAACAAAAGCCTGTCCGACCATTGTAATACCAACAAAAACTAAGATTGGAGCAATAACTGGTAATGGAATAATTTCTGCGACAAAACCAATTACACCTAATGAAGCTGCAAGGAAAAATACAATACCATTTAAAATACTATATCCCCGGCCAGCTTCCATATGTTTGGCCCCAGTAGAAGCAATATAAACAGTCGTTGGAAAAACCCCACCGAAAAATGCACCGATCATAGTTCCAAAACCATCAGCAAGCTGGGCTTCCCTTACACTGTAATCATCACCACAGGCTGCCATCGCTTCAACATTATTCATAGTTTCAATTAAGTTATATATCTGAATCGGTATTACAACAGCAAGTAAACCAGCAGTCCCTCCAAATAAGTAACCTAGTCCAGTTAAAGGTGCTCCTGTCGGCATTGGAGGATAAAACCCGAGCTGATCTAATCCTTCTCTAATAGCTGAAATCTCTACAGCTCCAAATAAGTAAGCAAGGACTGTACCAATAATAATTGCAAATAATGATGTAGGAATATTAAATGGCATCTTCTTTTTAGCTACAAGACCAATTATTATTATACCCATAACTAAAAGACCAACTATTGGCATTTCATAAGTTGTAAAGAATAATTCACCACCAATAAAAGTAAAGGCAACACCGGCTAAAGCCCCTAACATGGCAGCTCTAGGCAAATTTCTTCTAATCCAGGGGCCTATAATACTACCTAAAGCTTCAATTGCCCCACCTAAAAAGGCTGCAGCTGTTCCAATCCGCCAGGCCATTTCAGGATCACCGTCACTGAAAGTTAAGGCTGTGCCTAAGATTCCAAATAAGTAAATAAACATAACTGGCGTAGATATACCATAAGAAAGTGCCGTTACATCCTCTCTTCCTTCTTCTTCAGCTAACCTTCTTGCCATTCTCGCATAATAAAAATTACCAAATAAAACTGCAATTGCAGCTCCAGGGATAACCCTGCCAAAAACTATTGAAGCAGGAAAACCCATTCCTAACATAGAAATTGCTATCACTGCAAAGTTTGCCAGGTTGTTCTGAAAAAGAGCAAAAAAGCCGTCAATGTCTTCCTTCTTAAACCAGGGATAATTAATTTCTTTTTTCATCTTCTACCTCCTATGTATTTTTTATTAAAAACTCCTTATGAACTATTATTCGCCATATTTTAAAAATTTCCTGCATAAAAGGGTTAAAAATTTAAATAATATTTTTAATATTAAATAAAAATAAAAAGCCCCTTTCGGGGCTTAAAGCTTACTCAGTTAATTCTTTAATACATTTTTTGCAGACCGGCTTATCTGAGAATTCAACAATATCCTCCTGGCTCTGACAGAATGTACAGGACTCCTTATATTTAGTTAATATAATCTTATCCTCATCAACAAAGACTTCCATTGGATCTTTCTTATTGATATCCATAGTTTCTCTTAGCTCTTTAGGAATCACAACTCTACCTAATTCATCAATTTTTCTAACTATTCCAGTTGCTTTCATGGTAATATAAATCCCCCCTAAAAAATAAATTTTTCTATTCGTTACATTAATTATACAACATTTAATTTTAAAATACAATCAGGACAACTGATATTTCTTTTCTAAGATTTCATTTACAAACTCTTTAACAAGTTTTTCATTACCTGCGATTATCTGACCACTTTTTAAACAGGAATAACCCCCTGGAGCCCAGACAGTTCCTCCAGCTTCTTTTACAAGGATAGAACCTGCAGCCATATCCCAGGCATTAGAACGGGGCAAAAAGGCAATATCTATCTGTCCAGCTGCTGTATAGGCCAGATCAAGGGCTTGAGAGCCGATCATTCTTATATTACCAAAAAACTCTCCTAACCTTCCCAGCAGCCTCCGCTTTTTTACTGAATCAAGATATCCTATATATTCAGTGGCTATACAACATTCTACTAGATTAGAAGTGTCACCGACTGATATCTGCTTGCCATTTAAGAATGCACCACCATTTTTAACTGCTGTAAATAAATTATCATGGTAGGGGTCATATACAACTCCTAATATAACCTCATGATTTTTAAATAAAGCCAGTGATACTGAAAAAAAAGGAATCTTTCTGAGATAATTCATTGTGCCATCAAGGGGATCGAGAATCCAGAATCTTTTTTTCTCCAGACCAAAATTCAAATCTTCCTCAGACATAATACCATCATCTGGAAAAGCCTCTTTAATTCTCTCCCCTACAATCTCTTCAGCTGACAGGTCAACTGAACTAACAAAATCACCTGGAGCCTTCTGCCAGCGTTCAGGTCTCTTATCAATTTTGCTGACAATTAATTTTCCAGCCTGTCTTGCAGCTTTTGAAGCAGTTTCTAATTCCTTCTGTAAATCATTCATATTTTCAGCTCCTTTATATCTCCCTGGTCTGCCAGGTCCCTTTCTTAAACCAGCCCATTAAGATTAATAGACCAATAACTTTAGCAACAAAAATCCCCCACCAGACACCCTGCCTGCCAAAACCAAATTGATTGGCAAATATATAAGATAAAGGTATTTGAAATACCCAGAGTGTCAAAAGTCTGAAAAAAGTCTGAGGTATAGTTTTCCCGGCCCCATTTAAAGCACCACTTAAAACTATCTGAGCTCCTAAAAAGGCAAAGGCAAAGGCAGAAATTCTAAGATATTCAGCGCCAATACTTATAACAGCGCTGTCTTCTGTAAATAAACTGACAAGACCTGGAGAAACAAATAAAAATATAATAGCAACAATTAACATTGTACCAAAGGTTACAGCTGTTCCCAGCCAGGATACTTTATTAGCTTCAGAGGGTTGTTTAGCCCCTAAATGTTGGCCGACCATAATCCCAGTAGCCCTGCCCATTCCAAAGGCAGGCATTCTGATCACAGCAGTAATCCTATTGGCTATCCCCCAGGCTGCCAGGGTCAATGTTCCAAACTCAGCAACAATAGCTGTCATCACAGTCAAAGCAATCGCCATTGCTGAATCTCCTAATGCAGCAGGAGTACCTATTTTTACAATCTTTTTAATCATTGCCAGATCAGGATAAAAATCTCTAAGCTTTAATTTAATAGCTGAAAGATCCCAGAACATAATATAAATCCCAACTATACCAGCAGCCAGCCTGGATAAAACAGTAGCCAGAGCTGCACCGCCGATCCCTAACTCTGGAAAGAAACTCCAGCCAAATATCAGAAAGGGATCTAATATAATATTTAAAACAACAGTAAAAATTTTAATTTTCATCGGGGTTATTGTGTCCCCAATACCTTCTAAAACCGATGAAAAGATATAATAGATAAAGATTATTGGAATACCAGAAACATAAATTCTAAAATATTCTAAAGCAAGAGGCAAAACCTCCTCTTCTGCCCCGATCAAAATAAACATATCCTCGCTAAAATATAAACCAGCTGCAGTAAAAACTATAGATATTAAAATTGCCAGAACAAATATCTGCCCGGTTGCTTTACTGGCCATTTTAGGCCGCTCAGCCCCGGTATATTGAGAGACTAAAGCCACACCTGCCACAGAAAATCCAGCTCCCATAGAATAAACTATAAATAATAGCGGAAAAGAAAGAGAAATAGCAGCTAGATATTCTGGGCCTAGCCTGCCTACCCAGAATGTGTCAGCTAATTGATACATCAAATGCATCCCCTGACCTATTATAATTGGCCAGGATAATTTTAATAATGTTGGCAAAATAGGTTGTCCAATTATTTCCTGTTTATTATCGATAGGTGATTTCAAAATATCAATCCTTTCAAAAATTAAATCACATCATCAAGTCTATTACGATTAATTCTATCCTCAATTATCTGATACTCATTAAAATTTTCATCAAATTCAGCTATCTCAAGATAGATATATTGATCATCAAGACTAATTGATTTAACTTCCTGATACTCTGTCAGACCAATAACCCTTCTCGGGTTTCCAGTCTCTATCTCAACTAAGAAAAGATCCCCACCAACTGAAACAGTTCCATAGGCATAGCCAATAATAGCAAGTAAATAATCATCATTATACCACCAGATACCCTTTGGACTGTTCTGGGCTTCAATCTGATCAGCACTTAATAGTTCATTTAAAGAATTAGATTCATAATCATATATATAAATCGAGCCAACAGTCTCCCATTGAAAAGGAGCGATAAAGGCCAGCTTATTGCCAGCAGGAGATATTATCGGTTCTGATGGCATTTCCTCTGATAAGGTTTCAACGCCTGTCTCCCTTTCAAGCCTTAAAAAAGAATCTTCCTCATAATCGATCATATCAGCTGAAATAGGACCAGTTTCTGTCAGATCATCAAAATGATAATAGGCCAGATAAAAACCTGCCCCAAACATAATAAAAAATATAAGTAAAGCCAGAATAACCTTTTTAATCTGTGACTTCATAAAACTCCCCCTGAATATAAAGTTTAAACCCCTGATATAATTTTATCAGGGGTAAGAGAATAAAGCAATTAAAGCTTTAAAGTTAAGCTATCTCTAATGCTATCTCCATCATATCAGTAAAGGTTTTCTCCCTTTCTTCAGATGTTGTCTCTTCTCCTGTTACTAAAGAGTCACTAACAGTTAAAATCGATAAAGCCTCAATATTATGCCTGGCAGCTAAAGTATATAATTCAGCGGTCTCCATCTCTACAGCCAGCACACCATATTCCTTCCAGACTTCATACCAGTTTCTATCGTCCTGATAAAACATATCAGAACTATAAATATTGCCGACTTCAACATCAACACCATTGGCTTCAGCAGTCTGATAGGCTGCCTGAAGAAGCTCATAGGTAGCAGTTGGTGAATAACTCTGACCATCAAAGCGGATATCATTCATCTTTGAATTACTGCAGGCGCCAATTGCCAGAATAACATCTCTAACATTAACCCGTTCGCTGATAGCACCACAGGAACCAACCCGCATTATCTTCTTAACACCATATTCCTGAACCAGTTCATTTACATAAATTGATAATGATGGCATTCCCATTCCTGAACCCTGGGCCGAAACCCTCTTGCCTTTATAATAACCGGTATAACCATACATTCCTCTAACCTCATTATAACATTCTACATCATCAAAATAATTCTCAGCGATATATTTTGCCCTCAATGGATCTCCAGGTAATAATACTGTCTCTGCAATATCTCCTTTTTTTGCACCAATATGAACTGTCATATTATCTTCCTCCTTGAAAATATTTTATTCAACAATCAACCTTAATGAATTATGAACTGAACTAATCTCTACTGGATAATCAGGCCCTCTTTCACCATCAATATCAGTATGCTGTTCTACATTATCTCCAGTATTTTCTATATAAAAATAATCTGACTGGAGATGAATAATATTATCTCCATTGAGGTTTTTATTTATAAAAACCTCAATTAATGCATTGAACATCTCATATAACTTCCCATATTTTATTGCTATAAACTCAAATTTACCATCACTAATTTCAGTCAATGGCGAAAGCTCATTAAAACCACCGGCTCGACCACTATTAATAATCAAAAATAAAAATAAATCTTCCTCAAATAGATCCTGGCCTGTATCAACCCTTAAGGCTAGAGGATTAATCTTAGGTAACTCCTGAATACCTCTAATATAATAGGCTAAGTTTCCAAGCCTATTTTTCATGTCATCATCAGTACTATGGGGGACATTTGTCAAAAACCCGCCGGCACAGACATTTATAAAATAACTGCCATCGGCCTTTCCTGCATCAACAGGAATAATTCTACCATTATTAATTATATCATATATTTTGCTGGCTTCAGCAGAAAGCTGCATATATTCAGCAAAGTCATTAGAGGTTCCCACTGGAATTATATAAAAAGGTATATCAATCTCATTAATAAGCATACTCTCAATAACCCAGCTGACAGTTCCATCGCCACCGGCTATCATTATTATATCATATCTATCCATTGCCATTAAACTAAGTCTTTCAGCAAGACTAAAATCATCAAGTCTGATAAGAGTAAAAACTGCCTCATTCTGAAAATAACTGATTACATTATCCAGCTCAAATCTAAAATTACCATCACCTGATTTCGGATTATAAATTAATAATATATTCTTCAATAAATCACCTCATTTAGAATTCCCACTCCATTGAAGGTTTTGGGATAGTCACAAATTTTCTATCCAGATCATCTAACAGCTCTTTAGGTGCTGAAAGTTCTTGATTAAGAGCTAGAACAGACGGCTTCAAGACTCCTAACCATAACCTGGAAAATGAATTGATATCGGCTCTTAGTGTTGGTAACTCGCTATTTCTAACATCTTTAATTAAAGATTGTTCCCCTAACTCAAGCTGATAATTACCTGATAACCCCTGCCAGTCAGACCCTTCAAGATATCTCTCCAGAGGATCATAGAGTTCTAAATTAAACTTTAAAGGACTACCAGTAAACCTGGAAGCTCCAATTGCTTTTTCCAGATTTAAAATTCTAATCTGCCAGTCAGCAAACACCCTTGAATTATAACCAAACTTGCTATCAGACCTCTTATTCTGTTTCCTGGGATATTTAATATAATCCTGGAGCTGAATATCAGCAGGTTCTTTCATTCTGACAGCATAAATCTGATCACTTAAATTTTTTAATACTGCCAGTAATTCAAGGAACTGCTTATGGTTTTCAAATGCCATAAATTCAACTCTTAAGGGACCGTGGCTAGAACCCTTATCCCGATCCAGCCATAAAAAATGAGTTAGTTCACCATCCTCATTATAATAACCAAGACCATAGGCCTGATCGGACCAGGCCAGCTTATCCTTAGAGATTCTGGCAGGAAGCAGGCTAACTGCCCCATGGTATGGTTTTCTATTTAAGAGAGCTCTATGAACCTCTTTCCAGTCATCTTTTGAAATCCTTGATGGTCTATCTGGATTTAGATCGACATTTAAATATGATGGATCAAAAGTAAAGACATGATCATAACTCCCTGTACCATAGCCAAGATAGTTATAATAACCCTGTTCAAACATTAAAAGTCCAGAAACGGCAGTTCCCTGATGATAACTCTCAGTAATAGATTGAGTCACCAGCCTGCTAGCCAGCCCTTCTTTTCTGGCAACTGGACTGACAACAACTCCTGAAAGCCCGTGAAAAGATAACTTCTCGTTTAAATAATTTATCTCTCCAGGTATTCCAAAAGCAGTAGCTTCAATTTTTCCATTTTCCTCATAAACCCAACAATCACTGGACTTCAGCATATCTTTTAAACCTGAATTATCCTCTAAACCCTTGCTCTTTAACCAGCCAATTTCAAACCAGAGCTCAACTATTTTCTTGAAATCCTGTTCTCCAGTACCTTTTCTTATCATCTGAAAACCACCTTTCTATCTCAGTTAACTAAATCCTGAATATGTTTCACTGATTCTTCAGTCATAAACCTGGAAAAAGCCCGCTTCTCATCCAATAAATCCATCAGATTATCTTTATATTTTTCCTCAGAATTACTATCAGCAGCCTGGCCAGGTCGAATCCAGTAATAACGTCTATCACTGCTAAAGATATCAATATAACCTTTGCTCTCTAAATACCTCAAGCCAAGCTCAACAGTCTCTTCTAGCTGAACAGTCAAAACAGTTAACCTAAATAAATCTATTCTGGCCCGGCCATCCTTATTTAAGCTCCCCTTTAAAATTCCAGCAAGCTGCTGAATAAACTTCTTCTCCCGGCGCTGCTCAGCCCTGGAGTAAGCAAGATATACCTGGGTAGCACCAGTTACCGAGATCATTTCCTTAAATATTTCAAATGATGGCGGCAATGTCAGAATAACAAACTTATCAGCCGCCCTGTGTTGATACCTGTCTATAACAGGTTCTAACTCTATCTGGCCAAATCCTTCTCTATAATAAACTACTTTATCTTCAGAATCAAATTTTAGCTTATTCCGATCCCTGCCCCGCCAGTCAATCAAATCAATTCCCTTGCCGGTGCTTTTAGAAATATCATCACCTTTTGAATCAGACTCAACTTCTCTATACTCCAGCACCTTCAATCTAATATTATTCTGGCCATTATAATCTGCCTGCTCAAGATTATATATAAGATCAAGCTTACTTCCCTCAGGAATCTCAAAGCTGTCCTGATAAATAACTGCCTTTTTCCTGATTCCAGATTTTTCAATCACCAGATAGAAAGATTCTGATTCACTAAGCTTCCGCTTATTAACAAGCAGACAATCCCTGGTCAAAAAAGTAGGTTCAGGATTGCCTCTACCAGTGGGTTCCAGTTGCTTAATACTTTTAAGGCTCTGACTATTAACCCTGGAAAAATCCAGTTCCAGATCAACCTCAATAACCTGCTCATCAGCTACAAGATTTAATTTCTCATTCAAAATAACCTCTATCTTCTTATTAAAAAACTTTAAAAACTTCTCCTTCAGTCTGAAGCCTGCCGCCTCAGAATTACCGCCAAAATCAATCAAGAGATCCTTTGCCTTACTCAGGGCATTATAGATATCAACCCTGGATATAGCCCTGGCCGAGCCAGCAATAACCTCCTGTTCCTGATTGTAGGTCATTACAATTACAGGAAGCTGATAAATCTCAACCAGTCTTTCAGCAAGTTTACCAGAAACCCCCTGATGCCAGTCTTTTTGATAGATAATTATTGGATCATTAACCCTCTTATCTCCAATAATCTCTCTGGCTTCAGTCAGCATCTCCTCTTCCAGTTCAGCTAATTCCTCTTTATAAGTAATAAGTTTTTCAGCCAGTTCCTTTAAATTTCCAGAAACTTCAAATTTAAAAAGCTCAACAACCTTCATGGCCCGGGCAACTCTCCCGGCACTATCAATCAGAGGAATTAACTCACCGGCTAGCTCATTAAAATTATTCCTATCAAATCCAGCTCCTGTCTCAGCCGTCCCAGGCTCTATCTCAGCCATCAGAGCTTTAAGCCCTTTCCGCCTGGACTCAATCAATTTCCTCTGTGCCTGCTTTAAAAGATAGCGATTCTCGCCAGTTAGAGGCACTGGATCAGCCACAGTTGCTAAAGCTACTAAATCCAGATAATCTTCCAGTTCCTCCAGTCTATTTAAACTCCTTAAAGTCTCTCTAACAAAATAATAAACCAGGCCAGCTCCAGTTAAATTATAGGCCTGATGATTCTCTGGCAACCTCCTGGTCGTAACAATAAAATTAGCAGCCGGTTCCTCTTCAGGCAGGGCATGATGATCAATCACAATCACATCAAGGCCATAACTCCTGGCCAGCTCAATCTCTTCAGCATCAGAGATGCCCAGATCACAGGTAATAATCAGATCAACCTTATTCCTGACCCTTTCAATTATCTCCTTATTTAAACCATAGCCCTCGGAAATCCTGTCAGGAATATAAAAATCCAGATCAGCCCCTAAACTATTGCAGAGATCAACCAGCATAGTCGTTGCTGCAATCCCATCAACATCATAATCACCATAAATCAGGATTGACTTCCTCTCCCGAACAGTCTTTAAAAATAGCCTGACAGCCTCCTTTAAAGCAGGCATCTCCCTGGGATCAGTCAGCTCAAACTCCTTATTTCCTAAAAAAGCCCTGACATCCCCCTGAGTATCAATATTCCTGGCCAGAAGAAGTTTAGCCAGCAGCCTATCGCCACCGGTCTCCTCTAGGAGCCAGTCCGGTATTTTTCTGTCAGACTGATACCTGTATTTTATCTCCATAAAGCCTGCCTCCAGCTAACTTAATTATAAAACTTGATCTCCTCCAGCATCTCCCAGTCAAGATCTAAATCCAGGTCATCTTCAACAACCGGGCTCTCCTCAGGCTGCTCACCTTCACAGATAGGCCTGTAATTACAGCGATAACATTTGTCCCCAGGAGTTAACTCAGCATATTCAGCGTATTCCAGCTCTAAAATCTCCTCAATAATATTATAAAGATAATTCTTATTTTCCTGATGTTGCTTCTTTGAATACTCAATTTCCACTTCAATCTCAGGATAATTAGGATTCCAGTAAATCATCTTTAAATCTCCAGGCTTAAAATCAGCTGGTAAATACCTTTCACCGACCTCAACCAGGATAAACTGATAGAGAATAGTCTGGATATCCTTTTGATAATAACTGGTCTCTGGCTGATTATCTCCAGTCTTCCAGTCATAGATAATAACCTCGCCATTCTCACTATCTATATATAATAAATCAAACTTGGCCATTAAGCGAACTCCGTCCTGATTGTAACGGAGCTCATATTCAGGGAGATATCTAATCCCAGCCTCCACTGGCAGATAATCCTTAAGCCTCTCCAGATAGTCTCTGGCTTCAGAACCAGCTTCAACCTTCTCCTGGGAGCCGATTCCAAGAAAATACCTGTTGGCCAGAGTATGAAATACCTGCCCCCGCTCAATCTGTGCCTGCTGCTTTTCAGTCTTATTATAACCTGATGGCCAGATTAATTTATCGATATACCGACTTCTAAAATCCAAAGGACAGGTCAGATAGGTCTTAATCGCTGTCTGACTGAAATAAAACTTTTCAAGTTCCTTAACTGCCATCTGTCTCACCTGCCTCCCTGATAAATTCACTCAAAACCTCAAAGGCCAGTGCCGGCCTGACATTTCTGGAATAACCACTATCATAGATGATCTTCTTATGGGATGTCAAAAGTAGATTCGATTTAGCTCTAGTTATTCCGACATATAATAGCCTCAATTTTTCCGAGATAATATCTATCTTCGCCTCTTTTAAAGGATCTCCTTTTTCCTTTTTATTTAAATATTCCTCCAGGCTTGCCCTGGCTAAAGCCACTGGATTACTGGCCTTATCCTTTAAATAATAATATTCAGATCGGAAACTATCAGTAAAACTTGCAGGAAAATTCTCAGCAGTCAGTCCAGTAATAAAGACTGTATACCATTCCAGCCCTTTGGCCTGATGCAGGGTACTGATTGTTATCATTCCTGCCTCAGGGTTAAAGCCTTTCCGGTCGGCAATCTTTTTAGCAAACTGCTGATATTGATCAGTAAACTGATTAAAATCCTCTAAAAGTTCAGCCAGCTTAATTCCTGGCCGCTTATTCAACTCAGATTTAAAGTGAAGGGCAATATTCTGGGCTAAGGCCAGCTCTTCACCGGCAAGTTCTACATCCTCAGCCAGCATCAAAACCAGTTCATCTGGAGGCAGAGCCTGACTGGCCTTAAGCCAGTTCTTTAAAAGCCTGATCGTCTCCTTTAAAAACTCCCTGGACCGGCTATTTAAACCCTTTAACTCCCGGTCTAAAACCCCGTCACCACCAAGAGGATACAACACCTCTTCTGGCTTATTGGCCTTAAAAAACTCCCTGATCTTATCTTCCTGTAACTTAACGTCCTGCTCACCATTCTCATTAATACTATCAGTCTGGCCCTGGTTTTTATAGCCATCAGCCCGGTCAGACTCACCATTGCCAGATTTATTTTCCCTATCAATAAACTCAGGCAAAAATAAATTATAAACAAGTTCAGTAAAATACTCCTCAGACTGGGGACTGGCAATAAAATTCAACAGACGATGAAACTTCTCAATAATTAAAATCTCTTCACCAATAAAGCTGCCAGTATTCTGATAATCTACACCCTTACTCTTTAACTTATCAGCAATCTTTAAAAGCATATAATTGTAAGGAACTAAAATAGCCAGAGTCTTTTCAGGATTATTCTCAGTCTGACGGATAGCCTGGGCAACAATCTTATCCAGCTCCTCTTCAGAATCTTTAAAGGTATAAGAACCAATCGTATACCCGTCAGTCTCAGGATTAACCAGCACGCCATCCTCATAGACTGGCTTAATATATTTCTCTTCAACAGCCTGCCGGCAGCTCTCTGCAGGAAACTCATTAACAATCCATTTAACAAAATAATTGGCCAGCTCAATAATCTCCTCGGTACTTCTGCTGGATTCCAGCATATAATTAACCTTAACCTGGTCCTTATTATTATATTTTCTGAAAACTTCAGGGTCAGCCAGAGTAAAGGTTGACATAATCGACTGATTAGGGTCCCCAACTTTAATTAAATTCCTGCTATCAGCAGCCAGCTTTAAAAGTATCCTGTTCTGAACCAGATTAGAATCCTGGGCCTCATCTTCAAAGATATATCTATATTTAGACTGAAGCCTTGCTAATAACTCCTGATCTTTATCCAGCAATTTACTGGCCTTAACGATCAGGTCAGTATAATCAAGCATTCCGGCCCGGTTTAAATATTTCTGGTATTCAATATATGTAAGAAGTGACCAGTTAAGATACTGATCCTTATTACTGCAGGCTTCCAGGAGCTTACTGGCCTGGTCTATACTTATATCCTTATATTTAAAATCAGAGATCATCGATTTAATAAATCCAGGCAGGTCCTTGCCCAGCCATTTCTTAACAGCTTTATCATATCCGTAATCTCCATCTTCATAATCAAGAAACTGGAGAAGCTCATTCCTGCCAAAATCCAGCCTCTTTAAAATCTGATTCAAAATCCGATGCTGCTCGCCATCATCAATAACCTCAAAATCATCAGTTACTAAAATCTCATCTGGCCGCTCATTAATAATCCCATGGGCCAGAGAATGAATCGTCTTAACCTCAAAGTTAGCATTAAGATAACCAGATCTATCTAAAAAATCATTGATCTTCTTCCTGAAATTATAGACAGCTGAATTCATATAGGTAACGATCAGAATTTTGCTATCATCAACAAACCCCTCTGAAATCAACTCAGCTGCCAGATAGGCCAGAATAGTAGTCTTGCCGGCACCAGGCACAGCAGAAACTGAGAGATATCCTCCCTGATATTCAGCAACCTCCTCCTGACCTGGCCTCAATTTAATCATAAAATTCCATCCTTTCTAAATAAACCAATCTACCAGCTCCCCTTCCTGCTCAATCCCCCGGCTGTCAAAAAGACTGGTGGCCAGATAGATCCCCTTGCTACTCTTTCTAATCAGCGAGAGGATATTATCTAAAAGCTGGTCCTGCTTTAAACTTCTATCGATCCGATCATCCCAGTTAGCCTGCTGATTCCACTGTGGCGAAAGCACATAGGGATTAAGCAACTCCTTGGTAATCCCGGAAAACCAGAACTGGCTGCCAGTATCAAGTAAAAATAGATACTCGACTGAATCAACCAGAGTCGATGTAATAAATTTATAAGGAGTCGAAACAATCACCTTATCTCTAATCTTTTGCCCTGGCTCATTTAAAATTTCAGCAGCCAGAGTCCCCTTATTAATCATACTGATAAAATATTTGCCAATCCGATTACCATCAGTAATATTATAAGCCTCAATAATCTCAGCAAATTTATGAAATGACTTAATTATCTGCCTGCAGGCAATAATCTCCTCCTCATCAGGAGATAGTGGCGCCAAAAACTCAACGAAAACCTGCTGGAAAAAATCTCTAACCTCAATCTCAGCTTCAATCTTTTCTGCTATCCAGGCCTGAAGCTTATTATATTCCTCAAACCGCTTAAAACCAAGTCTCTCCCTTAATTCCTGCTGATCAATCTCAGGCAATCTATATTCATTAGCAATAACCCTCTCCGCCAGGATCGCTCCTCTGACCGGGTCTAAATCCAGCAACAAGACAAAGGTCTGCTGCAGTGATGTAAAATCAGGCCTGAGCTTCCAAGCAGGATAAACCAGCTGGGCCAGGGTCAAAAGGGCCTGAGAATATGGAATATCTATCAACCTTTTTGACCTGAGCAGATTAAAAATATCCAGTCCTTCCCTGGCCAGCTTCTCAGTAAAAGTAAATTCCAGCACCTTATCTAAATGGGGAGCAATCACCCCAATATCTCCAGGCTCAACCCCGGTCTCAACCAGTCGGATAACCTCATCAGCTACCTTGCCTAGCATATCACCTCTAAATTCAGAACTTATCCGCCCCTCAATATACTCACTGCTGTCAGCTAACTTCTGAGATCCTTCCAGATTCCTGGCCCCTGACCTATGAATACCGGAACTGGCCTTGACCCTGCCTTTAATTCTCTCAGCAAAATCAACAGCCTCCTGGGAGGCACCATAAAACTCTGTCAACTCTTCAATCTCAGCCTGATGGAAGAACTTCTTTTCAGCCAGTTTTGGGTTTCCACCAAAAAACCTGTTGATTTTTCCTTCTGGATTATAGGCCATAAAAGAATCCTGAGTTACCGAAAGCATATACTCTATCAATTTCTGAGCCGCCGGTGGAGTCAATTCAAGTTCATCAACAATTAAGTAATCATAGCTCTCTTCAAGCCTCTTTAAATATCTATCAGTCTTTAATAACCTAAAAAACAACTTAATCAATAACGAATAATCTATAACAAAATGATCATGACAGCTCTCCCGATACTGATTCATCAATAAAATAGCCTCTTTAAAAATTTTCCCCTTGTCAGTATCATCTGCCGCCCAGTCCAGCAGCCTTGCTTCCAGCTCGGCCATATTCAGCAGATTTAAAGCAGCCTGATTCAAATTATCAATCAACTGAACCGCAATACTATTTGAAGTCGAATTAAGATTAACAAAGTAATCCTTCTTATCCCTCCGCTGCTCAACGATCCTGGTCATTATGTAATGAGCCGTCTCGACATTCATAAAATATGGATCAACAGGCAGCCCCTCAATATCATAAACCTCAGGCCAGTAGGTCCTGACCTGATCCTGGGCCAGCCCAAAAAAAGTAAAAATATTTAACGGCCCGGACTTTTTAAGCTGAAGGTTATTCTTCCAATCCCGGACACTGGGGGCATTCTGGAGCAGCACCATAATTCTATCAGTCCCGACCTCTCTGGCCAGCTCCTGATATTTATCTTTTAAAATCGTAGTCTTCCCGGAACCAGCTGGACCTTTATAAATTTTTAAAATCTGCCCCACCTCCTGCCTCTTTTACCTGCATATTTTATATTCTAACATATTTAGTATATCAAATATTTCCTTATATATAAACAAGAAAAAACCTGACCGGCATCAGACCGATCAGGCCTATAATATCACCCTATCCAATATAATTATTCATCAATTTAAATCCAGATATGATTAATACCTGCTCCAGGATTGCTCCGGCTTTCCTCCAGGATTGCTCCGGGACAGGTCCTATCACTACAATAGACTGCGCCAGTATAACAGGATATTAAAACCAACCATATCCTGACTAAATCATACCAGAAAAATTTTTCAGTCTATAATAAAATGATAATAGAATGATGCAAAGCAGAAATTATTTTAGCCATTTTTTAATTTCATCTCTGGTGGGAACACTGCCTTCACTTACAATTTCGCCATCAATAGTCACTCCAGGTGTTAGCATAATCCCTTTTTCAGCAGCAGAATTAATATCATGATCATGGGTTACACTGGCATCAACACCTAATTCCTCAACAACCTCTCTAATCCTCTGTTCTGTAGTGTCACAATTCTTGCAGCCTGAACCATAAACAACTATCTCCATATTAATCATCCTCCCTGTAAATTATTATATAATAATATTGCCATAGACCATACCGGCAATCGTCGACATAATTACAACTAAAAGAATAAATACCGATGTCTTCTTTAAACCAAGCACGCTGTGAATAACCAGCATATTCGGCAAACTCAGAGCAGGACCGGCCAACAGTAACGATAAAGCCGGGCCTTCAGCCATCCCTAATCCCATCAAGCCCTGAAGAATTGGAATCTCTGTCAGGGTTGCAAAATACATAAAGGCAGCAATTATCGAGGCAAATAGGTTAGAACTTAAATCATTGGCCCCGACAAACCTGGTAATCCACTCCTGGGGAATCAACCCGGCCTCAGTCCCTGGCCGCCCCATCAATATTCCAGCAACTAAAACACCGGCAAAGAGTAACGGCAGAATCTGTTCAGTAAAGCTCCAGGATTCATCGACCCAGCTCTTTAACTCATCTTTTTTAAACCATTTAACTAAGATAATAGCCAGCACCGCCAGCAATCCAAAGGTTACCGGCCATTTAATTTCATAGATAAACTGGCCAAATCCAACTGTCTCTGACGGTTCTGCCCAGGCAGCAAAAATCAAAATCAAAATCATCACCAGAAAATATATCAGGTTCTGAACAGTAGTCCTATCTTCATCATCGCCATTAGCAGCAGCTCTCCTGGCAGCTGCAGCAGCCTCAGATTCCTCGTCACCACCTCTATCAAAAATCAAGCCCATCATTACACCAACAATCAGGGCAAAAATAACAGCAAAGACAATCCTGGCCAGTCCTAACTGCCAGCCTAAAACCCTGGCAGTAAGAATAATTGCCAGCACATTAATCGCCGGCCCTGAATACAAAAAGGCAGTCGCCGGTCCAATCCCGGCACCTCGTTTGTAAATCCCGGCAAAAAGGGGCAGAACAGTACAGGAACAGACCGATAAAATTGCCCCGGAAACAGAGGCCACTGAATAAGATACCCATTTTTTGGCCCCGGCCCCAAAATACTTAATTACAGCCTGTTTAGACATAAAGTTGGCTATTGCCCCGGCAACAAAAAAGGCCGGTACCAGGCTATATAATACATGATTCCTGGCATAATACTGAAGCATATGAAATCCTTCAATAATTGCCTCCTGCAAATCAGCACTCTCTAAAGGCAGAAAATATATAAAAGCAAATCCAATTATAAATATTCCAAGCTTCTTTTTCTTAGTCAAACTAGCACCTCCACTTAAATAAGACCTTTCTGTTTTTCCTCTAAATCCTTCTCCAATACCTGATCAAGACAGCTAAAGAATCCTGTCACACAGGGAACCCTCAGTGAATAATAATTATTTAAGCCATCCTTTCTAGCTTTGATCAATCCAGCCTGTTTTAAAATGCTTAAATGTCTGGAAATAACAGATTGGCTGGCATCAGCAAGCATCTCCTCAAGTTCACTAACACAATGCTCTTTATTCTGTAAAATATCAACAATCTCAAGCCTTAATGGATGAGATAATGCTTTAGCAACCTCAGCCCTTGCCTGAAATAATTTTTTAGTGGTCATCAAGTTCACCTCTTTCCATAACTATATTACAATATTGAGATATAGTTGTCAAGTCCAATTTTTTTATGTATAATTACCTATATAAAGCAGGAGTTAGCCGATATGCCAAGAATTAATAAATAGAGAAACTATTTTGCTGGATTATTTTGCTGGCTGGAGGAGATATTATGAGTGATAATAAAAATTCAAACCGTAAAATTTTAACTGTATTACTTCTATTAATCTTTGTTGGGGCAGGCATTTTTTATTTTACAATGAACTTAGATGAAAGCGAATTTGCCGAGCCAATGAATGAAGAAGAACTAGAATTACTTGAAGACGAATCTGAAGATGAACCTAACGACGAACCTGAAGGCGAACTTGATGAAGAACCTGAAGATACGACCAGTGTAGATGTTGATGATTTAGATACCGAAACAACTCGAACAGATGATGAAACAGACGATCAAACTGATGATCCAGATGATTCTACATCCCATATAGATGATCAGGACATCCAGGACAGCCCTGCTGATTCCCCTGATTTAGATGATGACCGGACAGCTGTCGATGATGGCGAAGATCCAGAGCATGATCCTGAAATTGCAGAAGAGCCTGCAGTAACTGAAGATGAAAACGATGGAATTATTGATCGGATCATATCCTTTCTCTCCGAGCCATTTAGAGAGGAAGACCCTGAAGATATCGCAATTGATGACATAGATGATATTGAAGAAATTGAAGATATCAATGATATAGACGACCTCGAGGAAATAACTGAAGAAGAACTTGAGCAGGCAGATTCACCTATTCAACTTGCAAGTAAAAACCTTGTCGTTCTAGGAATTGATGATTTATCAGATCAACAGGAACTAAGCTTCGACTTTATCGGACTAATCTCATTTAATGCTGAAGATTTAGAGATAGAGTTTAAAATCATCCCATCCCGTTATACATATGAAGATCAAGAAATTAGAACCCTTTCCCGTCAGGAACTTACTGCAATTATCTCTGAAATTACTGGTTTAGAGATTGATTATGAGCTAGTTCTTGATTACAGCGGGTTCCAGTATTATGTAGATGAGATCGGTGGGATTGAACTAGAACTTGCCGATGATTTTATAATCCCTGACTTAGAACTTGAATTAACTCAAGGCAATAACTATCTCGATGGCGCTGAAGCTTTAAATTACGCAAGATTTTATAACCCTGACAATGGCGAAAGGAGCAGAATTAATCGCCAGCAGGAAGTTATCGATAAAATCTATCATAAAAGCCTGAGACTTGAAAATATTTTGAGACTACCTGGCCATTATAATCACCTAATAAATGAAAAAGAAGCAGTCGATACTGATATCGATCAGGAGCTTATAAGGAATACAATTAGATATATAAGGCAACTTGATCAGCTATCAATAAAATATAGTATTTTTAACGATTAATGGCGCATAAAGGAGAAATTAGCTGTATAATGGAGTATAAAAGTCCTTATCAGCCCTCATAAGCCTTATAACTGTTGACTTAAAACCGACTTTTATGTATACTATTTATTGCTGGCGGCGAAAATGTTGTCGCTTTTACAAAACTGGGGACGTAGCGAAGTGGTTTAACGCGTCGGCCTGTCACGCCGAAGATCGCGGGTTCAAATCCCGTCGTCCTCGCCACTTTTGGTGAGATAGCTCAGTCGGTAGAGCAGTGGATTGAAAATCCACGTGTCGGCAGTTCGATTCTGCCTCTCACCACCATTTTTCTTGCGGGAATAGCTCAGCGGTAGAGCGTCACGTTGCCAACGTGAATGTCGCGGGTTCAAATCCCGTTTCCCGCTCCATTAGAATTTTAAACCAATCCATTTGGTATCTGGCGGCGTCGCCAAGTGGTAAGGCAGAGGACTGCAAATCCTTTATCGGCGGTTCAAATCCGCCCGCCGCCTCCAAAAAAGATGAAGTAAAAACATATATGCCGGGGTGGCGGAATTGGCAGACGCATCGGACTTAAAATCCGGTGGGAATTTTTTCCCGTATCGGTTCGAGCCCGATCCCCGGCACCATTTTTTTTAAAGCAGTTTTCTGCACTGTGAGGGTATAGCTCAGTTGGTCAGAGCGCCACGTTGACATCGTGGAGGCCAGTGGTTCGAATCCACTTATCCTCACCATTTTTTTATTTTGAGACCATTTTTGATGGTCTTTTTTTAATTTCTAGATATACAATTTATCCCAAAACAGAGCCATAGCGGAGCCAAAAAGTTTTAAGCCAGATATTATAATAAATGTTTAAATACCAGTCTAAATATGTAAATAATCTACTCAATATTAAACTAAACCTGCAAGTCTATTGATTAATCCTTTAATTCTTCAATGCATGACTCACAGACAAATTTGCCCTTAAAAAAAGTTCTATTCTCCATACTGCCACAAAAATGACAGCCTGAACAGCCTGAATTAAATTTTCTTAAAATTATATTATCGCCATCTTTATAAAACTCCATTGGATCATTAAAATCTAATTTCATTGTAGTTCTTAACTCTTTTGGAAGAACAAGTCTACCAAGATTATCAACTTCTCTCACAATTCCTGTAGATTTCATTTTATTCCCTCCATTTTATATTTATTTCCATCAATTGTAATTTAATCATAAAATCACATCAAATACAAGGGTATTTTAAAATTTTGTGAAATAAATTATAAAGCAAAACCTAACTTATATCAGCCATTTTTTACCCAATCTACAAAAAATTGAGACAATATAATAATAAAAATCCAGAGTCCTCTTAAACCTCAGCTCTCACCTTAAACCTCAAAGCAATACCAGAAGGATCTCTCACAATAAAATCTCCCTCTTCTGACTTTTCAACTCTGGTAACTTCCCTGGCAGCATTAATAATCAACTCCAGGATGTCTTGATCCGGTACCGAGATCAGAACATATTCAATACCTGTAGCTTCTTCCGGTGGTGCCGAGCCTCCCTGGCTTTCCCAGGTATTAAGCCCCATATGGTGATGATAACCTCCAGTAGCCATAAAAGCGGCACTCTCGCCCTGCTGCATCATCAATTGAAGCCCAATAACATCACGATAAAATTCAATAGATTCCTCTAAATCACTTACTTTCAGGTGAACATGGCCCATAACTGTTCTTTCCGGTACACCTTCCCAGGATACATTGGTGGCATGCTGTAATAGATCTTCCACATCCAACCCTTCTGTTCCCATGGCTTCAACCTGGACAGCTTCTCGATCAGAATATATTTCAATACCAATACCATCTGGATCTTCCAGATAAATAGCCTCACTGACAGAATGATCCGATGCCCCTTTCAGCCACTGGCGATGATTTTGCAGATGCATCCAAAAATCGGCTAAGTCCGCCCGGTCTGGCAACAACAAAGCGCTATGGAATAACCCGGTAGCCCCAGGAGGCGGGTCAACAGAATTTTCTAACTGGCGAAGCACTAAAAGATCATTCACACCATCTGCTGATAAATAAACACTCCTGTTATCCCTTTTTCTCACTCTCAGACCAATCACCTCTTCATAAAAAGCAGTAGATCTACTCAAATCACTGACCTTCAATGCCACCTGATCAACTTTAATAATCTTTTGACCACTACCAGCCATAACGTATCACCACTTTCATTTTATTTTTTCCAATCAGATCTGACTTTATAAACCCTTTGCTATTTATAGACATTATATCATAATTTAATTTTTTTATATGTAATCAATTATTTGCAAACCTAATCAAATGAATTCAAATTAACTGCTCCAGCAAACACCACCAACTTTAAACCCACAAATAAATAATATATAATTATCAGAGGAGGTAGCCCAATGAACCCAAAAATAGAAAAGAAAAAATCTACAGTTAGCTTTATGATAAATCTCTACTGCAAAAACCACCATAGCAGCCCGAATACCCCCTGCAAATCCTGTAGAGAACTAATAGCATACGGCCACAACAAAATCGAAAAATGCCCTAATTTAGACAGTAATACAACCTGTGGAAATTGCGAGATCCACTGTTATAATCAAGAAATGCAAAATCAAATTAAAAAAGTAATGAAATATTCAGGCCCAAGAATGATCTTTCATCGCCCACTGACTGCCATCAAACATATTATCAGATCAAAGCTCCTAAATTAAAAAGATCCTGCAGAAAAACCACCTGCAGGATCGAATAATTTACTAATTTAACTTTGATAGCTTATTGCATCTGCTGGACATGCCTTCTGACATTCAAAACAGACCAGGCATTCCTTGCTATCTATTTCTCTAACCTTACTATCTCCAACCTGATAAATTGTATTATTAGGACAGGCCTGCTCGCAGAGGCCACAGTCTGTACAGTCATCTTCTGAGATCTCCATTCTGTATTTGGAAAATTTATTACTAATACTCAAAACCGTTCCATGGGGACAGATCCTGTGCCAGAAGCTCTCTTCAAAGAAGAGTGATATCACCAGGGCACCGACAACCAGAATCAGTATAATATTTAACCTATAGCCAAATCTTCTAACTGCTATCATTCCAGCTAGAAATCCCAGGATCAATATAACCCTAAAACTATTTAAAATAAGCCTGGAGCTAACTTTCTCTCTTGTAAGATTAAACTTATCATAAATCCAGCTCTGGAACCTAAGTAGTGTCCCCATGGGACAGGCCCAGCCACAATAAACTCTATCAAAAATCAAAGAAACCACTATCCCCAGCGCCCAGAAAGCAACCCATATCTGCAGATTACCCCTGAACAACAGGAAGAAAAACAGGCCAATAAATAAAATCTGGCTTATAGTTCTTTTCTTACTATTACTCAAATTAATCCCCCCAAAAGCCAATGAATGAATTGTCATTCACCAATGCCAAAAATTTTTGCCTTTCTATTTATACTCGATATTATACTTTATCGGTATCTCAGGGTCTAAAGAATTGCTAACCAGACAATTATCATGGGACTTTAATATAGCCTGTTCCAATTCTTTAACATCAAGCTCAGTCTTAATCTCATAATTTAACGTTATCTCAGCAAATAAATCAGGGGCTTCTGCCTTTACCGCTTCAGCAGTTATATCCAGTTCCTCCCAGTCAGTCTTAAGCTTTTTAAGTTCAGGCTTTAAAAAGAGCCCTGCACAGACAGCCAGACTGGCCAGAATCATTTCAGGTGGATTCATAGCTCCATCCCGATCTTTATCACCACTGATAAAATGTTCTCCATTTGAAAGGCTGGCCTTATAGGTAGGTCCCTCCTGCCAGCTAATTTTAGTCTTCAAATCAATCCCTCCTTTCTCAATTACAACAATTCTAATAATACAACTAAATTTCATAAATTACAGTGATATATCTCACAGAATCTCACAATTATTTAACTGCCTTCATCTCGACAAACCTTATAATTTCATCGCTAGCATCGTCTAGCATTTCATAATTTTCAAGCTTGATTGCCTGCTCAACTACCCCCTGAATACTGCCAAAAATAATAGCAGCCATTAGCTCAGGCTTATTAATTTCAAGTTCGCCTTTCTCATCACCTTTTTCCAGTAGTTTTTTAATAGACTGAGGAATCTGATTTAAGTATTGATTTATTGAGCCTTCTTTTTTAGGAAATTCCTTCTCTCTAACCAGTATATTACCTAGATCAGGGTTTTTCTTAATCTCCTCAAAATGTCTCACCAGAAAGAGTTCAAGTTTACTGACCACCGAGAGTTCCGGGCTTTCTTCCAATTCTGCCAGCAGATCAAGCCGTTTCTTAAATTCCCTGGCAAAAATTTCTTCTAACACCTCTTCTTTGCTGCTAAAATAATTGTAAATAGTCCCAACAGCAATTCCTGCCCGGTCCGCAATCCAGCTCATCTTAGTAAAATAATAACCTTCTTCCGCCATCACCTTAATAGCAGAATCAAGAATTAATTCTTTTTTATTACCGGCCATCTTCTTCCACCTACCAATTTATATATTTGATAATTATTATATCATAAATCCAACTCAATTAAAGCAATTCTATCCTAGAACGAGTATGAGATCGAGGCAGATAGCTGATTTCTGTCCTGGCTGCCTAAATCAAGCCCCTGGCTCATAACCTCCCCTTTCTGATAGATATACTCAAACTCCAGGCTAATAGCATCAGACAGAGAAAATTCAAGTCCAGGCCTTACTAAATAGCCATCAGTTGATAGATTATAGAAACTGGCCAGCCTATAGCTATGATAATCAGCAAAGGAGCCCTCTACTGCCTGCTGAAGAATATAATTGTCATCCTGGCTCAACCTGCCCCGATTATAAATTAACTGACCTAAAATCAGCTGACCGGACTCAAGATTGTAGTCAGCACCTAAAACCAGGCTGCCATAATTATCGCCAGCATCTGGCATCATCAAAGCCCCTTCTGCCCAGATCCCAAAACCCTGATAAGAGGTAGCCATATCTGCACCTAAAACCAGATATTCCCTAAAATAAGCCGATTCAGGCACAGGCCCCATCGGTGTCTCCTGATAGGAAATAGTCGGAACCTGCTCGTGGCCAGAGGTTAAACTAAGAGAGAAATCAAAGCCCTCCACTCCTCGACCTGAAAACTTCAGACCATACTCAACATTTCCTAATTCATTATCAACCTCTTCTACTGGCAGAACAATACCAGTTTCCGGCACAGTTAGCTCATCAGCAAAGGGACTATCATGGAATGGTGCAATAACACCGGTCAGACGATAATTCCGGTCAATAAAATAATCCCCTTTCAAAAGAAGCCTGGAATCCTTATCACCAGCTGGATCATCAAAATTAACTGGATTAATATTATCAGTCGGATTATAACCAGTTGCAGTACCCCAGGCTACCAGCTGTTTACCGGCTCTCAGGTCAAAATCAGCACCATAATAATCAAAGTAGGCATCCCTGATCTCAAAAACAGTCTCACCATCTGGCCATTCAGTCATAAACCCTAAATTAACCTGAAATGCCTCAGAAAAAGTCGACCGACCAATACCTAGTTCCAGATCAGAGACAACTCTGGCTGAGTCATCCCCCTCTATATCATAACTACTGCCTAATTCAAATTCACCGCCAATATCAACAGCTTCAACAGCAGCACCCTGAATTAAGAGTAAACCTAAAACTAAAACTACCACCATGTTCTTAATCATTATTTATAGCCCCCTCTCAAGATTTCTCGTTGTAAAGACTCCTGGATCTATCTCAGTATTATAATCAACCTCATTCAAAATCAACCTGGTCTGACTGCCACTTTCATGATCAGTCATTTCCAGCATCTGAGCAGTCCAGCGTCCATAAAGTTCGGCATGATCAAAGGTCAGTAAAGTCTTGACCAATTCCCCGGCTTCATAGTAATCAATCTTGAGAGGCAGCCAGAATTCACTATCAACTTTTACCTCCAGATTACTGTAAGCAACCCCGTCATTTACCGGTATCAGATCTAATTTATAGGCTTCATGACCCTCAAATTCAACTACTTCAACTAATTCAGCCTGATAATCATTGCCAAACCCGGCAGTACCTAAAGCCTCCATATCTTCATAACTTAAATCACTTCCCATAAAATCTCCCTGTTTGGCCGAGCCAGCAATCCGTCTGGTATTATTTAACTCAGGTAGATATAACCACATATCATCATCTTCCATTAATAGTCCAGTCCCGGCAACATCAGCTGGAGCTAAAAACCTAACCAGCATCTGCTCGTTCCCGGCTTCAACTCTACTCCAGGTTGCAATCTCTCTACTCCTCTCGCTCCCTCTGGATGAAACAAGGACCATCTCCTGTTCCATATATTTATTATCAACCCTCATTGTCTCATCCATATTTTCTAAAACCTCCTGACCGGTCATGGCATTTAGCTGATTAAATAATCCTCCAGCAAATACCATCGCTGCAACCAACATCATCACAATCAATCTCTTTCTCATTTTTACTACCTCCTAATTTTTTCTATTTGTAATATTACTGCCGGCATTACCAGAATTGAACCAACTGCTGCAGCCAGCATTAAAGTCGTCACCAGTATTCCAAAAAACCTGAATGGTGGGAAATAAGAAAATATCAAAATTATAAAACCACTAATTACAGCTATTGCATTGCTCATAATAGCCGAACCGATCGTCTCAACTGTTCTAACAACGGCCTCTCTAACCTGCAAACCTTTCTTTTTTTCCTCTAAATACCTTGCATAAACCATAATTGCATAATCAACACCAACTCCAATTCCAATACTGGAAATCAAGACAGTTACAACATCAAGCTTGATTCCAGCCCAGCCCATAATTCCAAAGTTTAATACAGTCAAAAACCCGACTAGCACAACTGATAGAATACTGCCCTGCCAGGATTTCAGCAGAAGATAAACTATAAAGAAAACAGCAATTAAAGCTGTAATAATACTGCTCAGCTGGCCCTCAATAATCATCTCAGCCAGGGCATCAATTAAGACTATAATCCCAGTCGAAGTGATCTCCACAGGCTGGTCGCCAAAATGTTTTGCCCCTAAATCATCAATCTTACTCATCAACCTGTCAATCTCAGAGCCTGAAGTATCCTGGACCAGTGCCTGTATTCTGGCCCCATCCTCCTCAAAGGTTAGAAATCTCTCCAGATAATCACTATCATTCATTTCAATTAAGAGCAGATACTGGGAGATAAGATTGCCACTATCAGGCACATAATAATTATCTCCTTCTCCAGTCTGGAGGGCCAGATTGGTCTTAGAAATTATATCAGTCAGAGAAGTTGGCCTTCCAACCATTCCAGTCTCATAAAGCTCCTTCTGAAAGGCTTCCATAGACTGTAGAATCTCTGGTTCAGTAACATCATAACCTTCAATAATTATCTCAACTGATTCTGAACCACTAAATTTATCCCTGACAAAATCATAGGCAATCCTCGGCTCAGAGTCTTCAGCAAAGAAATTAAAGAAATTACTATCTATTTCTATCCGTGGCAGTCCTGCCAGTGACAGAATTAAAATTATAGCAGTTAAACCAATAATCAATTTAGGCCTATCGATTGCTTTTATAAGCATCTCCCCGATCTTTGACCTCTCATTAAACTCCCTGGTCTTCCCTTCTCCTAGCAATGAAATCACTGCTGGAATAAAAGTTAGAGAGATAAATAATGCAGCCAGAACCCCAAAACCGGTAAAGAGTCCAAACTCCTGGATTAGAGTAATATCGCTCAAAAGATTCGAAGCAAAACCAGCAGCAGTCGTTCCCCCGGCCATTAAAACAGCAACACCAACAGAAGTTATAGAAGCAATAACTGCCACCTCACTCTTAAGTCCAGAGCCCATCTCTTCATAATACCTCTTTAAAATAAAGATACCAAAGGCAGTTCCAAGGCTGATCAAAATAACCGGCATCACAGCATTTAAAGGGGAAAAATCTTTATTTAATAACCCCATAAAACCGACAGTCCAGACTAAACTAAACCCAACTGAGGCAAAGGGTAATAATATCCCCCTAAAAGATTTAAATACAAACCATAAAATTAATCCGATCATCACCAATACCAGTGGCACTAAAAACTTAAGGTCTGCCTGCATCGACTCAGCCAGAACGTTATTTAAAACCGGGGTACCAGTCAGGTAAATCCGCTCATGGCCTTCATACCCGGCAACTATCTCTCCTATTTCATCAGCCACAGCCAGGGAATCATAATCAGGATTTACCTCACTAATAATCAACGTTGCCTGACTATCCTCAGATACAATAAAGCCCCCATACATCCTATCGCCAAGAACATCATCCTTTAACCTCTGCATACTTACTTCATCTTCAGGTATTTCATCAACCAGGGGTTCAATTTTGAGATCGCCATCAACCCCCTTGATATCATCAATTGCCGTCAGACTCTGCACCGAACTTACCCCCTGAAATTCCTCGAACTCCCTGCTCAAGCGGTCAATATTCTCTAAAGTCCTCTGATTAAAAACATCATCCGTCTCCAGGGCAACCATAATATACTCACCACTGCCATAAATCTCTTCTACATGATCATAGGTCATTACCCTGGGATCATCTTCAGGAAAAAAATCTTTAATATCAGTCGTCATCGTTACACCTCTGGCAAAATAGACTGCCACAAATGTAATCAATATTACTGTAATCACAACTATAAGCGGATGTTTAACAGAAAAATCAGCTAACCTCTTCATAAACATTACCTCCAGCAAACTATAATGGTGAATCACCATTCACTATAAGCTAAAATAAAAAGCAGTCTCTACAACTGCCCTTTATATTATAAATTTTATCCCGGGGTTAAATTCAAGTGAATGATGATTCATTTATAAATTTAACATAAAGATTTCAGCCTGTCAAGTCCAAATCAAAAAACTTTTTAATTAATCCTCCCACTATTTCAAATAAAAAAATGGTAACCTGACAGTTACCTGCCGGTTACCACCTCCGTTAAATTCTCTATTACCCAATTGCTTTTTCAATCTCAGCAACTAACCTGTCAACCTCAGCAAAATCATCTTCTAATCCTTTACCCTTAGAAATAACAGGATCAAATAATTCAAGATCAAGTTTACCTAAAGAGCCGACAATATCATCGACCATCTTGCCGCCCCAGCCTTCAGAACCAATGATTGATGCATACTCAACCTTAGGATTTAAAGCATTGGCCAGGCTAACAGCATAGGAGACATTTGGATGGGCAGCAGTCAGTACAGTCGGCGAACCGACAACAACGACAGCGGCATCAACTAAAGCCATCGCCAGCTGACCTAATTCAACATCCCTTAAATTAAAGGGGGTCACCTTTATCCCCTTTTCCATCAAACTATCAACAAAGTAATCTACCAGTTCACCGGTACTGCCATGCATTGAAATATAGGGAACGACAACCTCTGGCTTAACCGGTCCATCAACCCAGTCCCGGTAGGCATCAAAGATAAAGTCAGGTTCCTGATAAACCGGCCCATGACTGGGGGCAATCATATCAAGCTCCAACTCTTCAACCTTGTCAAGGTTTTTAGTTATAATCTTTCTAAAGGGCATCATTATCTGGGCATAATACCGCTTGGCAGCCTTATAGACCTCATCTTTATCTTCAACAAATAAATCACTGGTTGCAAAATGAGAGCCAAAGAAATCACATGAGAATAAAATCTCGTCCTCGACAAGATAAGTCGACATAGTCTCTGGCCAGTGGACCCATGGTGTTTCAATAAATCTAAGAGTCCTATCACCTAGTGATAAAGTATCGCCATCTGCTACAACCTCAACCCTGTCATCATCTAGATGGAGCAGTTTCTCCAGCATATCCTTACCCTTTTTTGTTGTTAAAACAGTGGCCTCAGGATAACTATCTAAAACTGCAGGAATTGCCCCGGAATGGTCCTGCTCTGAATGATTTGAAATCACATAATCAATTCTTTCAACATTAAGCTCGGCCAGATTGTCCAGTAATTTCTCTCCATAATGTTCTTCAACAGTATCAATTAAAACATTAATCTCCTTGCCTTCAATAAAATAAGCATTATAACTGGTTCCTCCTGGCAGTGGAATCAACTCATCAAATAAATGCCTGTCCCAATCAATCACCCCGACTGAATGAATATCTTTTACCAATTTACGAATTGCCATCATAATTCACTCCTTATTATTTTAAAGTTTAGTTTTTTACTCTGCTTTCATTATTACATAAAAAAGCCTAACTGTATTTGATTTATGTCACATTAATATTTTCCCTTAGTGATTATTCTCATAGCAGAAGCAGGGCAGCTCAGGTATAATTTAACCAGCAGCAATAATTTTACCAATAGCAAAACTCTAAAATATTAGATATAATATAACTATATAATACTAATGAAATAAAATAAAGGAGGTTTATTTGCAAATGACACCTGATTTTTCCGACTTAACTCACCAAAAGATAACAGATTTAATCAGTTCGACAGAATCTCCTGTACCGGCTGCCATCTCAACTGCAGCCCTAAATTCAATTAATGGCCTGGCCCTGGCCGAACTGGCAATTAAAGTCGCCCTGAATAATAAAGCCGACCAGGATTTAAATAAATTTTTTAAGCAGATCCCTGAATACAAAAAGGAATTATACCAGCTGGCCGCTAAAGACTGCCAGTCCTGGGACCAGGAAACTAAAACCTTTAATAAAGATCTCTTAATCAATACACCCTCTCAACTTGCAGAAAAATTAATCGTTATCCTGGAAAAACTCAATCAAATCAAAGATAAGATTACCGGTCAGGTCACTGCAGACTTCCAGGCAGGTTATTCAATCATCAAAAATAGCACCTGGATAGCAATCGATATCTATAAGCTTAATCTAGATTACTTCGACCTCCCATTAACCGATTTAAAAGATATCAGAGATAAAATATCTAAACTGTGACAAATCTCACTGTAATCTCAAATCTTTAGTTTTATAATCATAAATGTCGGACTTGAATGAATTGCAATTCACTGAAATTCTACTAAAATTTTAAGGAGGAAAAAACAATGAAAGTAATTAAAATGAATGAAATCGAAGGTAGTACAAATAAAAGAGGTGTAACCTCAAAACAGCTCCATAAAAACGAAGATGTCCAGCTAATGAACCTGATCTTACAGCCAGGGGATGTAGTCCCTGCCCATGCAGTTCCAGTTAATGTCTTCTTCTATATCGTTTCAGGTAAGGGCACTTTACAGATCGGTGACGAAGAAAAGGTTGTCGAGGCAACAGATATTATCCCCTGCCCACCAAACACTGAAATGAGCCTGAAAGCAGACCAGGACCAGGAATTTATTGTTATTAATGTAAAAACCCCAAGTCTATAAATAAAAAGCCACTAAAAGGTAGGGAGCAAAGTGATTATAGCAATTTCAATTAACCTGATCACGATTCTGCTTGTGATCTATTCACTAACTAAATCTAAAGAGAAAACCAGGAAATCATTAAAAATTGCTTTTATGAAGGCTCTCTCTTTAGGCCCCTGGATCATAGCAATCATCTTTGGGATCGGGTTGCTTCTAACCTTTATTCCCCCGGAGACTATTGAGTATTATTTAGGAGGCGATATGCGGATTAGCCAGGTCGTTCTGGCTGCCCTTGTCGGCACAATCAGTATGATCCCAAGCCTTATCTCCCTCCCATTATCTGGCTCATTGATAGATTCCGGGGCATCCTACACAACAATTGCAGCCTTTTACACAACTCTAACAATGGTCGGTTTTGTCACCATGCCTTTAGAAATAAAGACTCTAGGCAAAAAGGTAACATTATGGCGCAATCTTTTTGCTTTCACCTTTGCTATTATCATTTCAATCTTTATCGGTATTTTAATGTAAGGAGGCTGCCATGAAAAAGAAAGAACAAAATAAACCAGACCCAAAAAATAAATTTAAAAAACTATTAATCATTTTTGCAGCAATTATTATAGTTTTTTCCCTGCTAACAATTTTATATCCTGAAAAATCAGCTACAGGCAGAGAAATATCCTTCAACTATTTAAAAGAAATAGTCCTGATCTTCCCTGCTGTCCTGGTCCTGATGGGGCTGGCCGATGTCTGGATTCCCCAGGATAAAGTAGAAAAATATTTAGGCAATAATTCTGGCCTTAAAGGCTTATTACTCTCTATTTTCATGGGAACCCTGCCTACCGGCCCGGTTTTTATCGCCTTCCCTCTGGCTTCACAATTACTAAAAAAAGGAGCAAGCATCATGAATGTTGTTGTCCTGCTAGGAGCCTGGGGTTCACTAAAGCTAACCCAGATTGGAGTCGAGATCCATTTCTTAGGCCTAGAATTTGCCTTCTACCGGGTAATGCTCACCCTTGCCGGGATCATAGCCATTGGCTTTCTAACTTCACTCTTAACAAATCCACAGAAACAGCAAAGAGAAATAAACCAGGCAGGCCCTGGCCACTAAATAAATCCAACCTGGTAACCTGCCTGAATATAAATTATTTACTAACCCCGGTAAAATTAAAACCATTCACCTTTAATGCCGGGAGATACATATAACCATAAAATCCACCGACCTTTTCCCGGCTGGAACTAATCGCCTCAACCTGATTTAAACTTTCAACAATATTCTGGGTAAAGCGGAGATTCTTGACTGGCGCCTTAACCCTGCCATTCTCAATCAGGAAGGTTCCATCTCTGGTCAAACCAGTCAGAATAGCCTTACGGGGATTAATCACATTAATATAATGGAACCTTGTAATCAATAGACCCTTCTCGGTACCGGCTATCATCTCCCCAAGCTCAGCCTCACCATTAGCCATTACTAAATGCAATGGAAATCCTCCAACAGAGGGATCGCCAACAGAATGGCCGGTAGTCTCTACCCCAGCCTTTCTGGCTGATTCAAGGTCATAGGCCAGCTCTTTCGCTACCCCATTTTCAATTATATTCAATTTCTGTCTTTTGGCCCCCTGAAAATCAAAGGGAAAATCAATTGTATTCGGATCCTGACAATCATCAACCAGAGTAATATTATCGCCGAATACCTGTTCACCAAGCCTATCTGCTAGAAAACTCATCCCTTCCTGGACAGATCTCCCGCTAAAGCCAATATAGGAGAGATAACTAATCAACCCTCCAACTGCAGCCGGTTCCAGGATAACATCATACTCTCCAGGCTCAATCTCAATAGCATCCCTTGAATCCCTTGCCTTATCAGCAGCCCGCTTAAATTCTTTGCCAATATCAATATCTTCAGCCCTATTGGATATAGCAGCTGCATAACCGGTAGCCCCTGACTGCTCAGTAATTACCGTCTTAAAATCAACCTTATCCAGCCTGGAATACCTGGTTATTCCATTGGTATTTCCTAAAGCCATAAAATTCTGATTCAATTCCAGACTTCCAGCAGCATTTAAATCTGAATCAAGCTCCCCAAAAGCAGCTTTCAGTTTTTGGGCCCTATTTTCAATATTAAATTCCCTCTCTAACTCCTTAAAATAATTGTCAGAACTGATATCAGCCGGCTCCGAAATAAAACTTTTAACCCTCTCACTCTCAGGCAGCTCCATTAACCTCTGCCCGGCCTCTTTAACTAATTTCCGCAAAGAGTCATTATCAAAATCATTAGTAGTCACCTTCAACTCCCGGCCATCTTTATGCAGAGTTATCTCAGCTTCCAGCTCATCACTGGCAACATTCTGATGAATTTCAGAACCAGCAAACCTTGTCAACTCCTGGTTCTCACCCTTTAAGATCACCTGCATATCAAGGCTGCCAGCAGTACTTAAAATCCTGTCCAGTACCATATAAGCTCCAGATTTCTTTAGCATTACTTATCAACCCCTATCTGCACATTTTTAAATCTGGCTGGAGCAGAACCATGACCGACATGGCCAGACTGCATCGGCTCACCTTTACCACAATTTGGCACCCC
This sequence comes from Halonatronomonas betaini, assembly GCF_015666175.1. Lineage (NCBI taxonomy): Bacteria > Bacillati > Bacillota > Clostridia > Halanaerobiales > Halarsenatibacteraceae > Halonatronomonas > Halonatronomonas betaini. The sequence goes on from NZ_JADPIE010000002.1 coordinate 431,779, forward strand.
ATATAACTGCCAGTCCTCTTCACCGGCAATCCCATCACAGCTCCTCCAGAACTCTGGCGTACTCCCGGTATAGACTGGATTCTTAAAAATCCTGCCAGTTAATTCACCATCTTTAATCTCATAGGCAATCTCACAGCCAAACTGAAAATTCAACCTCAAATCATCTATACTCCAGCTCCGATTATTCTTTAAATAAAATCCATAATCAATCCCGGCAATTAATTCAGCAAACTCATAATCTCCAGGTTCTAAATTAATATTAGTCATTCTAATTAAAGGCAACTTACTCCAGCCATCAGCCAGAGCCGCCCCGCCAGAACTCTCATCTAATTCAAAGGCAGTCTCCCTTGAAGTCAGGAAATTCTTTAAAATACCATCCTCAATAATCTTAACCTTCTGGGCCGGCACACCTTCATCATCATAACCAAAGCTCCCTAAACCTCCGGGGCAGGTAGCATCAGCTACAACATTAACCTTTTCTGAGCCATACTGAAACTCACCTGCCATTTCAGTCTCTAAAAAGCTGGTCCCGGCAAAGGCCGCCTCTGAACCAAAGACCCTGTCCAGCTCAATCGGATGGCCGATACTTTCATGTATCTGCAGGGTCATCTGAGAACTATCTATCACCAGATCATACTTGCCAGCAGGAATCTCCTCGGCTTCAGTCAGGGCCTCAGCCTCCCTGGCAATCTCCTCAGCATGACCTAAAAGGTCAAGTTCTTCAATAAACTCATATCCAGCCTTGCTGTAATTACCGCCAAAGCCACAGGGATAATTCCTGACCTGGAGATCATCTCCAACTGCCTTGGCTGTAATACCTCCTCCAGATTCATATAATTTCTGAACAAGATAGCTCCCCTCAGAATCACAATAAATCTTCTTCTCTTTTCTAAAAGAAAGAGAGCCGCCAGTCTGAAATAATTCAGCCGCTTCAACCATTTTCTCCTCAGCATCTAATAATAGCTCTATTTTTTCATCCAGAGGAACTTCAAAGGGATCTCTCTCAATTGGTGTCTCATAAAAATCATCCATTACCTCTTTTTCGGCCAGATCCACTGGATTTCTATTAACCTTACTGCTTGCAACTGCAATCCTGATAGCCTTTAAGGCAGTCTGTTCTAAATTATCAAGATCAGAAGTGGCAGCAAAACCCCAGGCTCCATTAACTAAAACCCTGATACCTGCTCCCTTGTCAGACTTATTATTAATCGACTGAACTTCCTGATCCTCTGTCCTTATCTCCTCTTCTTCAAGTTCAATATGTCTTATATCAGCATAATCAGCCCCCTGCTCCAGGGCATAATCGATCAATTCCTTTAATATTTTCTCCAAATCTATCCCTCCCAGATATAATAATCCTTCCACTAAATAATATTCAAGATACTTAAAAATATACCTGCAAAGCCATGAAAAAAACCACCTATAAATTTATAGGTGGCAGGAAAATTCAATATTTATTATTTCTGGATAATCTCTACCTCATATCCATCTGGATCACTTATAAAATACAGGCCTCCATCGGCTTCGTCACCAACAGTATAAATATCAGTAACCTCATAACCGGATTCTTTATGTTCCTGATGAGCCTCTTCAATATCATCAACAACAACAGCAAAATGGCTAAAACCATCGCCAATCTCGTAAGGCTCTTCCCGGTCATAATTATAGGTAAGCTCTATCTCAAAGTCACTATCTGGCCCCTTTAAAAAAACTAATGTAAACTCATCTTCAGGATAATCACTCCGCCTGGCAACTTCAAAATTCAGGGCATCTTCATAAAATTCAATCGACTTCTCCAGATCAAGCACCCGAATACATCCATGAACTATTTTATAATCCTGACTCATTTTATCACTCTCCTCTTTTAAATTATAACACTGATATTAATTCAATTCAATCTATTAAAAGATTGAATAAATTACTAAATAAAGCTATAATAATAACATAAAACAGATAATTGGAGGTAACTAATGAAAATAACAAAAATTGTTTCCTGGCTGGGACTAATTGCAATGGTATTAGTAATCTCAAATGGCTTTATCAATGGTAGCTTTACAGAAGATGGCGGCGAACTCCTTGCCAATCCCTGGGGAATAGTCTCCCTGGTCGATCTCTATGTCGGCTTTATCATCTTTTCACTCTGGATAGCTTTCAGAGAAAAAACTATTCAGGCAAAGATTATCTGGATTGCCTTAATGATGGTATTCGGCTTTCTAACTGCCAGCCTTTATACCTTAATAACTGCTTATAAGAGCGAAGGCAACTGGCTTAAATTTTTCTTAGGTGCAAGAAAAGATTCTCTAATCAACTCAGAACAGGCGGTTAAATAATGGCTATAAACTCTCAGGAAATAATCGATGAACTAAAATCAGTAATTTCAGGCAGAACCTTTGATGCAGTTTTGCCCCCCTTAGTTTTTGTCTTTACCAATAACCTCTTCAATCTAAACATCGCTGCAATCATAGCATTAAGTTTAGCAGCAATTCTAGCCATCCGCAGGTTTATTAAAGGTGAAAACTGGTTTTATGCCCTGGGCGGCCTGCTTGGTACAGGCCTGGCTGCCGGCCTTGCCCTCATCTCAAGGACTGCCACAGGTTATTTTATCCCTGGTATTATAACCAGCATCCTAATTCTTATAATAGCCCTGATTAGCTTAATCCTTAAAAAGCCACTGGCTGCCTGGGCCAGTCATCTAACCAGAGGCTGGCCCCTGGAATGGTTCTGGCGAGATGACATCAAACCGGCCTACCAGGAAGTCACCATCTTCTGGGCAGTCTTATTCGCAGTCCGCTTAACAGTCCAGCTTATTTTATTTAGAGCAGGAGATGCCACCAGACTTGCCTGGGCCAATACTATATTAGGCTGGCCAGTCACAATTTCTGTTTTAATTTTAAGTTATATCTATGGTATCTGGAGACTAAAAAAGCTAGGAGGGCCAGGAGTTGATGAATTCAGGGAAGGCAAAGAACCGCCCTGGGAGGGCCAGAAAAAGGGCTTCTAAAAAATTTCTAGCCCCGGGTAAATATCTTGAATCTATATTTAATATGTTTATTCACTTATAAAATTGTTCACTAAAAAATAAAACCTTAATAATAACTTAACTTTACAGGAGTTGATGATCATAATGGCTAAATTCAAAGACTTTTTAAAGCTTGATATCAGAGTTGGTGAAATTATTTCAGCAGAAAATTTTGAAGAGGCCCATGACCCTGCCTATAAACTGGAAATCGATTTCGGCCAGGAAATAGGTAAAAAACAGTCCAGCGCTCAGATCACGGAACATTATCAACCAGCTGATCTTATCGGCAAGCAGGTACTGGCAGTAATTAATTTCCCACCAAAACAGATAGCAAATTTCATCTCTGAAGTCCTGGTCTTAGGAACCTATTCTGAAGATGGAGTAATCTTAATTACTCCTGATAAGGAAGCCAAAAAAGGTGATAAACTGGGATAAAAAAATCCCCGCCAGTTCAGGCGGGGTATAAAAACTAAATCTTAATTACAAAATTTATCTCTTTTATCTGTTTCTGCTATAGAATAACATTAAGAGCAGGTGCTTCAGCTATTTCAAAGTCGATCTGAGCAAAACTTTCTTCGACCTCTAACTGATAACCAAAATCATCATCCATTTCTTCAAAGTCTTCCTCATCTGGCACACCACAGGCTGCAACAGCAAATACAACCAGTACCATTATAAGACTAAATGCAACAGCTTTCTGTAATTTAGTCATCATTTACACCTCCCCATCTGTTTTTTGTAATTCTTTATTATAATACTAGTATAGATTATAATTATGTAATATATATGGATTTTTCATAGAGTAATATTAAAATAACCGGGGAAGAATTGTGAAAATTAAAAAAGACTGGCAACTTAACAGCCAGCCTTTATATTACTCCAAATTAATCTCAGCTTATTTTCATAATCTTATTCGATCTCAGTCTCAGGCTTAACCTCTAATTTCTTTTCCTTAGCCAGCTTCTTATTTAAGATTAGCTGCTCTTTCCTGGAGGCAAAGCCATCTGAGACCTGAGGGTCGAAATGGATATCCATCTGTGGATAAGGAATTCCAATTCCAGCCTCATCAAATCTCCTTTTGACATCTTCATGCATATCAAAGTTGACAGTAATTGCATCTTTAGTATTTACCCAGACCCTGGTTGTTATATTAACTGAACTGTCAGCATGCTCGCTAACCCTGACAATTGGTTCCGGTTCAGAGAGGATCTTCTCATTACTGGCAATAATCTCTTTAATAATAGCCTTTGCCTCTTCAAAATCGTCATCATAACCGATCCCAAATACCATGTCAACTCTTCTTTCAGAATTTGCACTAAAATTAGTTATACTATTATTTGCCAGAGAGCCATTAGGAATATAAACCCGCTTATTGTCCGGGGTATTCATAATAGTATAGAGCAATTGAATCTCAATAACTTTACCCAGGTGACTACCTGTATCAATAAAATCTCCTACCTTAAATGGGTGAAAAATTAATAAGAGAACTCCACCGGCAAAGTTTGCCAGACTTCCCTGGAGAGCAAAACCAACAGCAAAACCGGCAGCACCTAGAATTGCCACAAATGAAGTCATTTCAATGCCGACAGTTGAAGCAGCAGTTATCACCAGTAGAACAATTAAAATAGCCTTTAATAATGAAATAGTAAACCTTGTTAGAGTCGGTTCAAACTTATTCTCCAGACCTTTTTCAGCCATCTTTACAGCCAGCTTAATTAAAAACCAACCAACAAAGAACAAAATAACCGCAAAGATAAATCTCAAACCATAAAATGAAATTAATTCAACAAGATTAGATGCCTGCATTAAACCCCTCCTCTATAAAAATAATCATTTTCTTATTTTAACTAACTAAATTGTATCATAATATTTACAATTTTTAAATAGGTAAAACAAAAGAGGGCAGTTAAGCCCCCTTCCATCTCTTTTATATTAATTATATCTTTCTAACTTTAATTTTAGCAGCATGATCATTTAAATCATAATCCTCACCGGCATCCAGTCCCTCAACATACTCAATACTGTCAGCAAGGGTCTCATCCTTTATATAATCCTCAAAATCAGCCACAGCAGACTGGATCTCTTGATCGCTATCATATTCAATCTCAATCCTGTCCAGCATCTCATAATCGTTGGCCTTTCTCATCTGCTGAACTTTAGAGACAAACTCCCTGGCAAAGCCTTCAGCTTTAAGCTCTGGGGTTAGCCTGGTATCAAGGATTATAAAGGCATTATTCTCCATGCCAACAGTAAAGCCCTCAAGATTACTGATATTAATAATTACATCCTCTTCAGAGAAAGTAAAATCTTCACCGTCAAGATCAACAGTAATCTCTTCGCCATCCTCTAAAGCCTTGGCAGTTTCACTGGCATCAAGCTCCTGTAATTTAGAGGCAAATACCTTGACCTTATCCCTGAGTTTAGGGCCAACCAGCTGGAAATTAGGCTTTAAGCTATATTCCATATACTCACCTAGTTCATCGGTAAAGACGACCTCTTTAACATTTAACTCCTCTTTCATCAGCGGCACCAGATCAGAAATTAATTCCTCGTGCCGGCCATCCACCAGCACCTGGGCAATTGGCTGTCTGACCTTGAGTTCCTCGGTCTCTCTGGCCGATCTGCCTAATGTGACCAGCTCTCTAACAAGCCCCATCTTCTCTTCCAGGTGACTATCAACTAAATCATGATCAGCCTCAGGATAATCCTCAAGATGGACAGACTTGCCATCAGTCAATAGCTGATAAAGCTCCTCAGATAAATAGGGAACAAATGGAGCAATCAATTTAGTCAGTCCAGTCAACACTTCATAGGTCGTTAGATAAACTGATTTTTTATCAGTATCCTTCTCATCAGCCCAGAAACGGCGCCTTGAACGGCGGATATACCAGTTAGATAAATCCTCATCAACAAAGCTCTGAATTAATCTAACAGCACTGGTTAGATCATAATTCTCCATCTCAGCCTCAACCTGGGCAATCATATTATTATATCTAGAAAGTACCCAGCGATCAATTCTGCTCCTATCTTCAACTGGTATTTCAAAGCCTCTAGGATCGATCTCATCAGTATTGGCATAAAGCTGGAAGAAATAATAAACATTCTTTAAAGTCCTGTAAAACTTACTATCCACTTCATGGAGGCCCTCAATATCAAACCTGGTCGGTGTCCACGGTGGCGAAACATGGAGTAAATACCAGCGGAGAATATCAGCACCATATTCATCAAATAATTCAAAGGGATCAACTGTATTCCCCTTGGATTTTGACATTTTCTTGCCTTCAGCATCAAGGATTAAATCATTAACCAGCACTCTCTTATATGGCGACTTACCGGTTACAAAGGTTGAGATTGCCAGCAAAGAATAGAACCAGCCTCTGGTCTGATCAATCCCCTCACAGATAAAGTCAGCCGGGAACTGCTCTTCAAATCTCTCCTGATTCTCAAAAGGATAATGCTGCTGGGCAAATGGCATCGAACCACTATCAAACCAGCAATCAATAACCTCTTCAACCCTGGTCATTTTGCCACTACAGTTAGGACATTCAAGATGAATATCATCAACATACGGCCTGTGCAGCTCGATATCATCAGCAACATCCTCAATTGCCTTCTCCTGAAGCTCAGCAATTGAACCAACAGATGCCAGCTCACCACAGTCACATTTCCAGATATTTAATGGCGTACCCCAGTATCTATTCCTGGAAATAGCCCAGTCCTTTAGGTTATCAAGCCAGTTACCAAACCTCTTCTCGCCAACATAATCTGGATACCAGTCAACTCCATTATTATTTTCAATCAACTTATCCTTTAATTTAGTCATCTCAATATACCAGCTGCCCCGGGCATAATAGAGCAACGGAGTATCACAACGCCAGCAATGAGGGTAATTATGATCCATCTTCTGGCTTCTAACCAGTTTATCATTCTCAATCAACCATTCAACAATATCCTCATTGGCATCCATCACAAACTGCCCTTCCCAGGGAGTTGTCGTATATTTGCCATCTTCATCAACAGGCTGCAAGACTGGCAGGTCATATTTTACACCGGTCTGATAATCATCCTCACCAAAAGCCGGGGCAGTATGGACTATTCCAGTACCCTCTTCAGCAGTTACATAATCAGCAACAGTTACAAAAAATGCCTTTTTATCAGTCTTAACAAAGGGCATAAACTGTTCATATTCTATACCTTCTAATTCAGCACCCTTTACTTTATCAACAACCTCATATTCATCGCCAAATACCTCTTCAACTAACCCTTCTTCTAAATAATATAAGTCTTCACGATATCTAACTTTAAAATAAGTCATCTCTGGACTAACTGTTAAAGCCACATTGGCAGCTAATGTCCAGGGAGTTGTTGTCCAGACTAAGAAGTACTCATCTTTATCTTTCCTCTTAAACCGTACATAAACCGTCCTACTGGTAATCTCTTCATAACCCTGGGCAACCTCATGGGAGGCCAGGCCAGTCCCACAACGGGCACAATATGGCAGAATCTTATGGCCTTCATAAATATAATCTTCCTCAAAAAACTTATTCAAGATCGACCAGACAGATTCTATATAATCATTTTCCAGGGTAATATAGGGATCATCAAGATCGATCATATAGCCCATCCGCTCGGTCATTTCCCGCCATAAACCTTCATATTCAAAGACAGACTCTCTACATTTCTTGTTAAACTTATCTATACCATAATCCTCTATCTCCTGCTTACTATTCAAATCCAGCTTCTTCTCTACTTCAATCTCAACTGGCAACCCATGGGTATCCCAGCCAGCTTTTCTCCTGACAAGATGCCCCTGCATGGTCTGATATCTACAGACAGTATCCTTTAAAGTTCTACTGATAACATGATGGATACCAGGTCTACCATTAGCAGTCGGTGGCCCCTCATAGAAAACAAATGGCTCTGCATCTTCTCTGTTCTCAATTGTCGCATTAAGTAAATCAATCTCTTCCCAGTAATTTGATAACTCCTGTTCCTTCTCTGACTGTTCCTGATCAGAAATAGGTTTAAATACTTCTTTAGACATTTATTGATCACACTCCTAAAATTATTTAAAATAATAAAATCCCTGAGTAATAAAATATTACCCAGGGACGAAATATACATCGCGGTACCACCCATATTACAGGCATCAAAACCTGTCACTCAATTAACTGTTAACGCCAGCAATACGAGATTACCTACTATTATTTCAGAAATCCAGCTCCAGGATGATATTCCCTTCACAGCCATTTAAATATATAATTCATATTCTCTTTAATAATAAATTATTTATAGCCTATTGTCAAGTTTTAAAGAGAAAATCACTTTAATAATTTAAAATTAACAAACTGCCTGGATTTCTGCTAAATATATTAATATTTCAACCATAATTTATCCAGTTCTGCTCCAGGATTGCTCCAGGACTCCTCCGGGAATGCTCCGGGACCGCTCCGGCCTTGCTCCAGGTCTGCTCCATAAACAGCCCTGACCTCTAATTAACCTAAACCGACTTTAACAGTGGATTTAATTTAACCAGCTTAAAATCAAAATAGGAGCAGGTCTCCCTGCCCCTAGATATATATAATACTTAATTAAAGGTTTTATTTAGTGAAATATATTATAGCCCAGCTTTATTTAAAGCATTAGTGACTGCTTCTGACCACATACCTGAACTGCTGGTAGCACCAGAGAACACATCAACATCAGCTGAATTAGCTTCTACAAAACGAGAAGGCATTTCTTCCTGAGCATCATGATATACATCATAACTATAATCTGAATCTTTATAAACTAATTCACCATCATCATCTTGAAGCTCTTCAAGTCTAACATCTACAATCTCGCCAGCTTCAACAGTTACCCAGGCAAGACCTCTGCCACCTCTATCGCTAAATTCTGAATATCCAAGGAAAGTACCATCAAAAACTTCCTGACCTTCAGCTTTAGCTAGGGCCATTTCAACAGCTTCCATAGATTTCTCACTAGTACTGGTAGCGCCAGAAACAACATCAATATCAGCTGAATTAGCCTCTACAAATCTTTCAGGTAAAACCTCAATGGCCTCATGCCAGGTATCATAGCCATAATCTTCACCTTTAGCTTCACCAGTATCTATAATCTCAATTAATTCTACAGAGATAATTTCATGCCCTTCGACAGTAACATGGGCTTCAACATAACCTCTATCATTGGCCTCACTAAAACCCACATAATCTCCATCTTCTAAATGACCATCCGCCATACCTGCTGCTGAAAAACTGACAACAAAAGCTAGTGCAAGAACTGCCACAAATAATTTCTTCATTAATTAAATCTCCCCTTTTCAAATTGGTTTTGTAAAGTATTTAACACTCACATTTACTATAATACATCCTTGTTACATTTTTGTCAAGAGGTTGCGTTAAAAAAATATCATAACATATGAAAATATTATGAAACAAAAAAAGAGCCCAATTAAGGGCTCAATCATAAAAACAAATGCATTTTATTAATTTATTAATATCCAGCTTTTGACATGGCATCTGCTACAGCTTCCATCCACATTTCAGCACTACCAGTTGCACCAGTATAAATATCAACATCAGCTGAATTTGCTTCTATAAACCATTCAGGCATTTCTTCTCTGGCTTCATGGAACTCATCCCAGTTATAATCATCATCTTTTAGAACTCTTTCACCGTCATCTTCCTGAACTTCTTCTAATCTAACATCAACAATTTCACCATCTTCTATTGTTACCCAGGCTACTCCTAAGCCACCACGGTCACTAACTGATGAGAAGCCTAAAAATCTACCGTCAAAATGTTCAACACCTTCAGCTTTAGCTAAAGCCATTGCAACAGCCTCCATTGCCATTTCACTAGTAGTTGTAGCCCCAGTAATAATATCAACATCAGCTGAGTTAGCTTCTATAAATCTCTCAGGAAGAACTTCCATTGCTTCATGGAACTCATCCCAGCCATAATCTTCATCTTTGGCTTCATTAACATTAGTCCATTCAGTTAGTTTTACATCAACAATATGGCCATCTTCAATAGTTACATTAGCTTCAACAAATGCCCTGTCAGATGCTGAGCTATACCCTGTAAATTCTCCATCTTCCATATGACCATCTGCCATTACATTAACTCCCAATCCTAAAACCACTGCTAAAGCCAGACCAAACACCATCAATTTTCTCATTCTTTTTCCCCCTTTAATTAAGTAAAAATATTTTTATGAAATAATTCACTATACCTATAGTACTACATTCGTGATATAAATGTCAAGAGTTATTTTAATTAATTTTATTATTTTATCTGCCCGGCCAGAACAATATAAAGAGAAGCCAGCAATATCATCAAGGCACCGCCATACTGAATAATCGAAAAGCTTTCTGCCAGCAGGATAAATGATAATAAAACTGTAACAACTGGCTCGGCCATACTGACGACTGAGGCCACAGTCGGAGTTGTATATTTAACCCCGTATAAAAATAAAATCAGACTGATTAAAGATATAATAGTAATCAAACTTAAATAGATAAATGCATTTGGACCATGCATATATCCTAGTTCTCCTCTAACCAGACCAGTCCCGGCAAATAAAATAGCTGATATAAAACAGGTCACAAAAATAATATGTAAAAATTGGGTATCCGCCAATAAATAATTACCACCTAAAATATAAAAAGCATAAAATAATGAAGCCATCACAGCCATCATTAGTCCAATTCCTGAGGCAACTATCTGAAAATCAGAATAAACCAGATATATCCCTGTAAAGGCAATAAATACTGCTACTCCCTTTCTTAAGCCAATAACTTCCTGACCTAGTAACCAGGCCAGTAAAGCAACAAGGATTGGATATGTATAAAAAATCAAGGCTGCTAGCGAAGTCGGAATCAGATTAAAAGCTGTAAAATATGAAAAATTAAAAATAGCATAGGTAATCCCTATTAAGATTAAACCAGAAAAATTATAATCAACAATCTCTTTTATATCAAATTTCTTAAAATTTAATATTCCTAAAATTATTGCTGATATTACAAACCTAAAAGTTAATAAAGATATAACATTAACCCCGGCATCATAGGCATTAACAGCAAAGATAGGCAGGCTCCCAAAGCCAACTGCAGATAAAAAGGCAGCCAGGGAGCCATATAGATATTCCTTTTTAAATTGTTCTAACATATTATAACCACCTATACAAAATCAACTTATTTAACCAGAAAAATCCTCAGATGCCCTACCAGGAAATCCATATTCAAAACTGTCAAACTTCCCAACCAGCTCAGCAACTCTTTCTCTTAATTCTTCTCCAGAAATCTCACCTTTGATTCCTTTAGCTAAAATATCAGCTACAGCAACCATATCATTCTCTTTCATACCCCGTCTCGTTATCTCAGGTGTGCCCAGTCTTATTTCTCTGCCAGATTGCCCGAAATCATCTGAGAGCAAGATATTATCCTCTTCAAGACCAGTCGAAATTTCTCTGGAACTTCCAAATTCATCAACATCTATTAATAGAATATGAGAATCAGTATAACCCTCCTCGGCTGCTATAACTTTAATTCCTCTTTTATCCAGTTCGGCTCCTAATCTCCTGGCATTCCGGATTACCTGCTTACTATAATCATGACCGTACTCCTTCATTTCAAGCAAAGAGGCAGCAAAAGCCGGCAATCTATTTAAATGATGGCTGGTAACTAAAGCTGGCGATAATGCATCACCTACCAGTCTGAAGGGCTTTTCTTTCCTGGATAAAATCATCCCGCCCTGGGGCCCAGGAAAAGATTTATGGGTACTGCCAAAGACAATATCTACTCCCTGATCTAACGGATTCTTAAAGACACCACCGGCAATTAGACCGGTAACATGGGAAGCATCATAGGCAAAGAATGTCTCATCGAGATGTCTTGTCCTATTCATTATCTCCTTAATCGGATCTGCAAATAACGTACCAGAACCGCCAAAGATTATTAATCTCGGCTTATAGGCATCAATCATTTCAACAGCCTTTTCTACTTCTAATTTCTGATTATGATCATAGGGCAGATTCTTAACCCTGATCGTCTTCTCTAAATGCTCAATAGTTCTCATCGGACCAACCAGCCCGTGGCCCCAATCTGCCATCGAAACCTCAAAAACTAAATCCCCTGGATCAGTCAGCCCCAGCACTGTCGCCATCCCGGCCATATGGCCACCTATCGGTCTTAAATCAACATAATCAGCCTTAAACACATCTCTGACCAGGTCATGGGTTGCCATCTCAAATTCATGGATATAGCGGTTTCCAGTATATTCTCTCTCTTCAGGCTTTAAAGTCTCATAACAGCCATACCTATTGCCAAAATCACTTGCTAAATAACTTCTAACCTTGGGAGTACTGTAATTCTCTGAAGCTATCAAATTTAAGCATCTGCTTCTATATTGTAAATGTTTCTCGTGTAATTTTTCTAAATCCTTAGTATTATTCATTTTCACCATAAATAGTTCCTCCTGAATTCATACAATTTATTTTAGATAATTAAGGGCTGAACGGACATGCATCTCTACACCAGTCTTTAATGTATCTTCATCTATATCAAACTTAGGATGATGATGAGGATAATCAGTTCCCTTCTTGGCATTTCCGGTACCAACAAAGTAAAATACTGAAGGCACATAAGCGGAGAACTCCCCAAAATCTTCACCGGCCAGGCAGCGATACTCAGTTAAATTCTCAGTTCCACCTGCAACTTTAGCAGCTATCTCCTCTAAATCTAAAACCAATTCTGGATCATTATATACCGGAGAGCTGGTTGCAGGGTATTTAATCTCATATTCAAGATCAAATGTATTACAAACTCCAGCAACTATTCTCTCTAGTCTTCTTCTTGGCTTCTCATCAGTATTTCTGCCGCCCTGGTAAAGATACCTGATAGTCCCCTTTAAATGCGCTTTCTCTGGAATAATATTTGTCGCATTACCAGCCTGAAACTGACCAAAAACGATAGTGGTAGACTTCATCGGGTCTATCTCCCTTGTCTGTATCATCTGGGCCTGCTGAATTATATTGGTTCCAGCCATTATCGGATCCTTTGAAAAATGGGGCGCAGAAGTATGGCCACCCTTTCCTTTAATAATTATTTCAAATTCATATAAACCACCCATAACAGCTTCAGGAGCAAGTCCAATCTTTCCGCTTGGAAGCGGTGTCCAGAGATGAATCCCCATAGCCGCATCAACTTTAGGATTCTCCATTACCCCTTCTTCTATCATAAATCTGGCAGCCTCTGTCTCCTCATTTGGCTGAAAAACAAACTTAATATTACCGGCCAGCTCTTTTTTCTTTCTACTCAATATTTTAGCCGCAACCAGTAACATTGCTGTATGACCATCATGACCACAGGCATGCATTAAGCCCTCATTCTGAGATTTATATTCAAAATCATTCTCCTCTTCAACAGGCAGAGCATCCATATCAGCCCTTAATAATAAAGTTCTGCCAGGCTTATCGCCTTTTAAAAGGCCAACAACTCCAGTTTTGGAAACACCTTCAGTAACTTCAAGGCCTAAATCCCTTAAGTATTCAGCTACAATTCCAGCAGTCCTGACTTCTTCCCAGCCTAATTCAGGATGTTTATGAAAATCTCTTCTAAGATTTATTAATTCAGGTTCTAATTCTTTTATTTCCTCTTTTATATTCATATATTTCACTCCAGCCTCTATTAAATAGTAAATAACTTTCTTGGAAAATCAACAAAACATTCACAGCCATCCTCAGTTATATAAATTGGCTCACTATTTTCAAAGCCATAATCATCCAGCCAGATTCCTGGCATAAAATGAAAGGTCATATTCGGCTTTAAGACTGTCTTATCACCAGGTCTCAAACTTGCAGTCTGCTCTCCCCAATCTGGAGGATAATTTAAACCATAGGAATAACCAACCCTGGATTCTTTAACCACTTTACTCCCGGAAATAGCTTCCCTCCAGTAAGCTTCAACTTCTTCACAGGTTTTCCCAGGTTCTATAAAATCTAAAACTTTTTCTACTCCTGCAATAACAACTTTTGAAATTTCAACTAAATCCTCAGGAGGTTCTCCAATATATACTGTTCTTGATAATGGCGCATGATACTTATATCTACAGCCTGCCAGCTCTAACAAAACAACATCGCCCTGCTCATATTCTCTATCAGCCCAGGTTAGATGTGCTGTAGAAGTTCTCTTACCTGAGGGCATTATCGGAGCTATTGCCGGATAATCTCCAGTAAATTCATCTGTACCTTTAATTTGAGCTCTATAAACTTCTGCTGCTGCATCACCTTCTCTAATCCCGGGTTTTATATTCTCCATAGCTTTATCCATTACCTTTTCAACAATCCTGGCAGCATCTTTCATATATTCTAGTTCTGTATCTGATTTAATCTGCCTGACCAGGGGCACTAACCGTGTGGCATCAACCACCTCAGCATTAACAACTTCCTCTTGCAAGAGATTATATGATCTTGGATTAAAATAATAGCTATCCATCTCAACCCCTATTTTATAGGGTTTGGGTTCAATCTCGTTAATAATTTCCACTGCAAAACTAATCGGATGTTTAACTAAAGATTGCACATAATCATCCTGATAACCATAAATATTCTTCTCTGATAACCAGGTAGTTAACCTGGCGCCATTGCTATCCTGTTCCCTGCCATACCAGACAGGCTCATCTTTATCGATAAATACTATAACTCCCTGGGGTACATAAAATGACCAGCCGTCATAACCGGTTAAATAATTCATATTGGCTGGATGATTAACTATCAATACCCTAATGCCAGATCTATCCATACTCTCCTTGACCTGTTTCAAACGGCTTAAATATTCTTTTTTATCAAAAGGTAATTTCAATTAAACCACTCCATTATCATAAATTCAGGCCGGCAGCATAACTGCCACCGACCTAAAAATATTTATATTTTACTTACCAGCAAATAGTGGTTTTCCCTGGTATATATTACAGACCATAATCCCCTCTTAAATTCTCAATATCTTCTAGAATAATATCAAGCATAGTCTGACCAATCTCGCCAACATCATCTACAAACTCATCCCAGACAGGCTCAGCAAGAGCTCTAAATTCTGCTCTCTCATCTTCATCAAGCTCAATAATGTTTATATCCGGCTCATTCTCTAATATAATGTCTAAACGGTCAGTATTATACTCATCCTGCATCTCATAGATATACTGGTTTAAATCAGTAGCAATCTCAGATACTAACTCCTGCATTTCTGGATCTAAACCTTCCCAGAAATTAAGACCAGCTGAAACCCCACCAACATATGGTACAGTTCCACCCCAGATCATATATTCCTGTTGCTCATAAAATGCCATCTCTTCAATAGCAAATACCGGATTCACCTGTGCATCGATCATACCAAGCTGAAGACCACTATAAACCTCAGCATAATCCATCTGAACAGGGTCTGCTCCATAATTTCTATACTGGGCTGATAACATTGGGTCAGGCATAACTCTTATCTGTAACCCATCCATATCTTCAGGACTTCTAATCTCTTGATTTGTTGTCCAGACCTGCCAGCCTTCAGGGAATAAACTTAATAGATGTAATTGCCTCTCCTGAAAGGCTCCTGCAAGGTGATCATGAATAGCTGAACTATTAGCAAGTACCTCAGCTGTTAACTCTAAGCTATCTGGCCAGATATAATGTAATGAAAATAGTCTGGCTTCAGGAACTAAACCGGATACAACAGAGGGACTGGTCATTGAAAATTCAACCATACCCATCTGAGCTGCTTCAGCCAGGTCACCCATACCGGTACCTAACTGACCATAAGGATATACTACAACTTCTATCTCACCATCAGTGGCATCTTCAATTCTTCTTTTAAATTCCTGTGCCCAGGCATCCTGTACACTACCTTCAATCTCCTCAAGTGCTATACTCCATGTCTCCTGAGCCTCAACCTGTTCAAATGAAGAAAATGAAAGAACCATTGCTAAAGCAATAATACCGATAAGAATATTTCTACTCATACTTCTCATAATTAATTTCCTCCTTTTTATTAGGTGATCCAAAATCTTTAGAACAAAATAAATATACAGACTTTTCTGTCCGTTTCACCCCCCTTAATAAAATTATTTATCTATTAAATTATACTTCCAGCATCATAACTCTATTCTTTACATATAACCAAATGCTAAATCTCTTAAGAATAAAGCTATCTGCGGGAAGAAAATTAATAGCGCTGATGCAAATAATAAGATGGCAATAAATACCGGTGTCTTTCTGATAACCTCAAGATAAGGTCGCCTAAAGACAGCAATTGCAGTAAATATATCACACCCAAAGGGCGGCGTCGCCGAGCCAATTGCAGCCTGCAATGTAACCACCGTCCCAACCAGAATCGGATCGATTCCTAAAAGGTCAACATAAGGCTGAAATAATGGGGTAAGTACCATTATGACAACAATTGGATCAACAAACATACAGCCAATAAAGAAGGCAACTGCAATTATAAATAGAACCCAGACCTGGGTCGGATCATCACCAATTATTGGCGGCAAAACCATCTGAGGAATTCTAGCAAAAGAAATTAACCAGGAGAAAGCATTACCGACTCCAACCAGAATAAAGACAACTGCTGTGATCATTCCTGTTGATAAAGCTATATCTTTAATCTGATTTAAATGAACATTCCTATATATTAATACTTCCAGGATAAAAGCATATAATACAGAAACTGCCGAAGCTTCAGTCGGACTAAATAAACCACTGTAAATACCACCGATTATTATAATAGGAAATCCAAAGGCCAATAATGCCCTTTTAAAGCTCTCAAGTCTCTGCCCCCAACTTTTCTTTTCTCTAACAGGTATGCCCTCTTTTTTGGCATATATGTAACAATATGCACTGAAAAGAATCATTATTAGAATTCCAGGACCTATACCGGCAATAAACAACTCACCAATAGAGCTACCACTTACAACACCATAAATAATCATACCAATACTTGGTGGAATCAATAATGCAATATCACTGGAATTAATAATAAGTGCAGTCGTAAATGAATCATCATAACCATCTTCTAAAAGATAAGGTCTCATTGTCCCACCAATAGCAACAACTGTTGCCTGAGTAGAACCTGAAACTGCGCCAAATAAAGTACAGGTTATTGAAGTAGTAATAGCCATTCCACCATTGACATGTCCAATTATATCTCTAACAAAGTCCACTAATCTTCTGGCTGTTGATCCGGCAGTCATAATATCAGCTGCCAGAATAAACATCGGTACAGCTAATAATGAAGGCGGTAGAATACCCCTGATCATCTGTTGTGCCATAATTGTTTGACCTAAATGGGGATAATATATATTCATAATAATTAAAGGTGCAGCAATTAAAGGAACCATCATTGGAAAACCTAAAAATAAGAGCAAAAACATTATACCAACCATCAATTGAAGCATTATCTTCTCTCCCTTCTAGCTATGCTCAACTGTTTAATCTGTATTTTTTACATCATCTTCTGATTCTTCTACTAAATCAATTATCTGCTCCACTTCACCATATTCTGATTTTTCATCAAAGGATATCCAGACCTCATCCTCTTTAATATTCTTTAGAAATGCCATTAAATAATGAATCGTTGTTAACCCTAAACCGATCGGTACAATAATCCAGACCCTCCAGAGAGGAACCTGGAGCAGACTGCTCTGCCTGCCACTGGTAAAGATATCATAGATATACCTGGCTGAAATCCAGGTTATCCAGCCCATAAAAAATGCAGTACCTATTGTCATAATATAAATCATAGCTTTTTCAAATCTCTTTGGAACTAAATCTGATAAAGCAGACATCCTGATATGCCTGCCATTCCTGGCAGCATAACTGGTTCCAACAAATGTAATAAATATGATCAAAAATGTATTAGTCTCTTCCACAAAATATAAACTATACCCAAAAACATTTCTACCTATTACATTTGCAATTATTAACACTGCCAGCGCAATCGTCCCGTAACCAACAATAAATTCTTCAATTTTTTTCATCCCTGCATTTATCTTTCTTATTATCGCAAACATTTCGCACCTCCTGGCAACTACTCATTCTACTCTTATTAAAAATTAGGATAAATTTCTTTCCTACTCATTAATTTTTCATTATACGAAACTATATGATCAATCAATGATTGCTGTAATCCACTTAAATCTTTATTCTTTAAATTTTCAAGTATTGAATAATGCTCCCTGGCAGATTCTTCTAAACTGTCTTCTTTCCTGGCATCAATTATCATTGCCAGTTTTAATTGATTATGAATCATCTTTAGAATTCTCTGGGTAAATTTCCGATTAGTCTTTTCCCATAAATATTTATGAAATGCAATATCTTTCTCATTCAATTCAACTACTTTTTCATCTTCAGGAATCTCTTTTTTAACAATAACCAGCATCTCTTCAATTAGATTTTCAAGGTGGTTAAAATCTTCTTCATTTAATAGATCATTATTAATTATTATCTCCATCATTCTGCTTTCCAGAATAATTCTGATCTCAAAAACTTCTCTAATATCTTCTTCATTAAAGGATGCAACAAAACTGCCTTTTCTAGGTATAGTTTCAATTAATCCTTCTTTTTCAAGCTCTTTAATTGCCTCTCTAACTGGGGCTCTGCTGACATCAAGCTCCTTTGCTACTTTGGCCTCAAGAATATGATCTCCACCCTGATAATTCTCCAGAAATATCTCTCTCTTTAAATGCTCTGCTACCTTATCACTTAAACTCTGATGCTTAAACTGCTTATTCATAAATTTATCCCCCATATTATCTTATTTTAAAATAATATATATAGTAATGGGACTAAAGAAAACTACCAGGATGGAAATTTCTTAAGCCATTATTTTGTAAATAACTTTCTTGGAAATTCGTAAAATGATCTACAGCCATCTTCAGTTATCTGGATAGCTTCACTGATTTCAAACCCATAATCATCAAACCAGATTCCTGGAATAACATGAAATGTCATATTTGGCTTTAACTCTGTAGTATCATTAGGCCTCATGCTTGCTGTCTGTTCTCCCCAGTCAGGTGGATAATTCAAACCAAAAGCATATCCAAGACGAGATTCTTTAACAACATGACTGCCAGAGATAGCCTCACGCCATTTTGCCTCCACTTCCTCACAGGTAACACCTGGCTGAATAAATTCAAGTGTTTCCTCTAGGCCAGCAATAACAATATCAGCTGTCTCTTTTAATTTTTTATCTGGTTCACCTAAATATAATGTCCTTGCAATAGGAGCATGATACTTATGATAACATCCAGATAATTCAAGAATAACTGCCTCATCATCACTATATTCTGTATCTGTCCAGGTCAAATGAGGAGTATTGGTACCTTCTCCTGCAGGCATTAGTGGCACTATTGCCGGATAATCTCCACCAAAGTCTTCAGTTCCAGCATATTGAGCCTTAGCAATTTCAGCAGCTGCATCACATTCCCTGACTCCAACATCAACAACTTCCAGAGCTCTATTCATAACTTTCTCAGCAATCAAACCTGCTCTATCCATAACTTCTATTTCTGCATCAGATTTAATTCTCCTTGCTTTACCGACTAAAAAAGTTGCATCAGCAAAACTGGCAGCTGGCATTTCTTCATTTAAGATCTGATAATTTTTATGGGTGAAATAAAATTGGTCCATTTCAACACCAATATTTTTATCATCCCAGCCTTCAGCTTTAAAAATATCGGCAACAAATTGCATTGGATGTTTACCAATAGGAGAATGCACATAATCATCAGCATACTCTCTTATATCAACATTATCTAAATAAGTTGTAACTCGAGCAGCATTGGCATCCATACCTCTACCAACCCAGATTGGCTCATCCTTATCAAGGGCAACAATTACTCCCTGATGAACATAAAATGACCAGCCATCATATCCTGTCAAATAATTCATGTTTGCTGGATGCGAGGCAAATAATACATCTATACCTCTGTCGCTCATCATTTTCTTAACTTTTTTCACTCTTCGCTGATACTCTTCTTCTTTAAAAAGAGGCTTATGTTTTCTTTTTCCACCAGCCATAATTAAACCCATCCTCTCATTTCAACTGCTTTACTCACTCTCTTTAAAGCTACTACCCAGGCTGAATGACGCATTGAAAGGTCAAGTTCCTGAGATACATCATAAGAAGCCGAGTAAGCACCAGTTATCTGTTTTTTAAGTCTCTTTTCAACTTCCTCAATATCCCAATAATCATCTGTAATTCCCTGAATCCTCTCATAATGACAGACAATTGCTCCACCTGCATTTGCTACAACGTCAGGTATTACTGGAATACCTTTTTCTTTTAATATCTCATCTGCTTCAGGTGTTGTCGGACCATTTGCGCCCTCTACAACTAGATCAGCTTTAATATCATCAGCATTATTCTTATTAATAACATTCTGAACTGCGGCAGGTATCAATAAATCACAATCAAGTTCTAATAGTTCTTCATTACTTACCTGCTCATATCCCTCAAGATCCTTTAATAAAGCACCAGCCTCAACTTTTTTGGCTAGCTCAGGTATATCTAATCCATCTCTATCAATTATTCCTCCACTAATATCACTAACCGCAATCACTTTTGACCCTATCTCATGTAAATAATTAGCTATTGTTGCTCCTACCTGGCCAAAACCCTGAACTACAACTTCTGCTCCATCAAGTTCAATCTCATGATCTCTAGCAGCTTCCTGAGTTATATAAAAGATCCCAAGCCCGGTAGCTTCAGCACTTCCGACAGTTCCACCAACAGCTGCTGGTTTATCATTAATAGCCTGAGGACAATGAACTCCAGTAATCTGTTCATATTCATCCAGCATCCAGGACTGAGTCTTATAACCAGTTCCAATATCTGCTCCAGGTACATCAACCCCAGGTCCCTTAGGCTTCAAGTTTCTAATAAACGATCTGGAAATACTCTCTAATTCTCTATCACTTAATTTAGAGGCATCAACCTTAATTCCGCCCTTACCTCCACCAGCAGGCACACCAGAAACAGCATGTTTAATAGTCATAAATAAACCTAATGCTTTTACCTCATCTAAACTTAAATTAGGAACAAATCTCGTCCCATCTCTTGTCGGTCCTAATGCATCATTATAAGCGACTCTATAAGCATCGTATACTTCAAAATCACCATTATCTCTTTTTAAAGTAACAGCAAAATCACTAACTCTTTTTGGCCTTGATAAAAGTTTTAAAACTCTTGGATTAATATTGCCTTTTTTTCCAGCTTTATGTAAAGCATCTAAAGCTGATTCAAATACGTTGTCCATATTCTCACTCCTTTGAATAATGTGGGGCCGGTTAAAAATCTACCGGCCCCTACAGGGATAGTTTTAGACCACTGGCACACAAAGATCGTCTTTATGATCATTCATTACAATGTCATATTCTGAACGGTCTAACCATTCTTCTATTATTTGAGCTAACTTTACTCTATCTCTAGCTAACCTATTACCAAATTCTGGATTTCTAGAATCAGCCCAGGTATTATACATATCTTTTTCATTTGGACCAGGCTCAATTTTATAATATACAGGGGCAGCAACACGGGCTATCTCAGCAGAGTTATGGAATCTCTGGAATCCACCCATGCTCTCTACAAGACTCATATAAATATCTAGAGGAATATCTACTCCACCCTGTCTAATTGATGACAGCATAGGAAGAGTCATATCACCAAGAGGATTAAAGCTATCTGCACCATATTTCTGCAATAACTGTCCTCCGGCTGCAGTACCATGTCCGGCAAATACAGAAACCTTAAAGGTAGTCTTTTCAGGAATTAAACCCTCATCCCTTAGAGAATTAACCACTCTAAGCATTCCTTCATCTGTTATTAAAAATCCACGGATACCAATATCAATACAGCGATAAATCTCATGGATATAATTCTTAATAGCATCATGACCTCTTAGACGCATACCAGATACATAACCTTCTTCAGTGATATACTGACGGCCATTATCCCAGCCACGACTGGCACATGGATTTACTAAAATCTCAAGATTATTTTCTGCACCAATAGTTGCAAATTCTTTTAATTCAGCATCATCAAGTAGAGTAGCTCCCTTTACCAGAGAGATCACCCTATGTACAGTGACATCTCTCTTTTCAGCTTCATCAACCATCTGTCTAAGATTCTCACAGTTTTCTATTCCAGAGATCTCCATTCTTGCGTGGGCTCCACCTGGAAAACGAAGCTCAGAATCAGGCATATCATAACGTTCGCCGACACTAAAACCAAATTCCTTCTCTACATATTCTTTCATCTTTTTATAACTCATTTTTAACTTCCCCCTTAATTTTATTTAAACAATCAATTATATTCTTCAAACAACTTCTCAAACTCTTCAATTGGATCCTGAACATTATAGACATGGTCGTCTGTAGGGAACTTTTCTTCCTTAACATCCTTGATATATTCTTCAAAGGCTGCTATCTCTATCTCAGCTACATTAGCATACTGCTTAACAAACTTAGGAGTAAATGCCTGGAACATTCCGAGCATATCGCCACAGATAAGCAGCTGACCGTCACATGGAAGCCCGGCACCAATTGAATATACCGGAATCTTTAACTTTTTGGCTATAAATTCTGTTAGCTCCGGTGGTACTGCTTCTAGTAATAATGCTTCTGCTCCAGCCTCCTGAACAGCAATAGCATCATCGATTAAATCTCTGGCACTATCTACATGTAATCCCTGAGCCTTAAAGCCGCCTAACTGTCCTGAACTCTGGGGTGTAAGTCCAATATGTCCAAAGACAACTATACCTGCATCAGTTATAGCTCTTATCTGATCACAGACCCTCTGGCCGCCTTCTAGCTTAATGGCATCCATATCTGCTTCTTTTAAGAATCTACCTGCATTTTCTACAGCTTTCTCATTTGATACCTGATAGGACATAAAGGGCATATCCCCAATACAGTAAGTATTAGGAGCTCCTCTTCTTACATCCTGACAGTGGGAAATACAGTCTTCCATTGTTACTGGAACTGTACCTGAATAGCCCTTAACGACCATTCCTAATGAATCTCCAACTAAGATCATATCCATTCCTGCCTGTTCAGCAAACTGCGCTGTCGGAAAGTCATAGGCAGTAATCCAGGCTACCTTATCACCCTCTTCTTTCATTTTGTAAAAATCTAAAATACTCTTTTTCTTTGGCAAAGTTATTACCTCCTTTTAGTATATTGTCGACAGCAAACCCTAAAAAAACATTAGTATATTGTCGACAATTTCTGTTCTAATATATCTATTCAACATCAAACTTAATATTCCTGCTTAAATTTAAAATTATTTTTAGTTTTTTTCTAATTATCTAATAATTAAAAAGAGAAATAATCCTGAGCTAACTAGGATATCAATAATAATAGTTAACTCAGGATTCTTAATTTTATTTAAACTTTTTCTATACTAACTGCAGTAACTTTGTATTCAGGAATTTTTGCCTCAGGATCTAGAGCATCATGGGTCAGACGATTAGCCGGGCTTTCTGCATAGTGGAAGGGCATAAATAGATACCCTGAAACAACTCTATCCCCAACTCTTGCATAGGTTTCAACCTCACCACGCCTTGACTTAACTTTAACTCTATCACCATCTTCAACTCCCAGTTTTTCTGCATCTTCATAACTAATTTCAATATAAGCATCTGGTTCAAATTCATCAATAGCTGCAGAATTTCTAGTCATTGTACCTGAATGATAGTGATATAACATTCTTCCTGTCATCATAATATATTGATAATCATCATCCATTTCTTCGACTGGGGGAGTATAATGAACTGGATAAAATTTACCTTTACCCCTGGCAAATTCCCCATCATGTAAAAACTTAGTGCCTGGGTGATCTCTATCAGTACATGGCCACTGCAAACCCAGATCACCTAATCGATCATAATAAATACCACCATAAATAGGTGTTAATTCAGCTATCTCTGCCATTATTTCTTCAACATTATCATAATCCATATCATATCCAACCTGTTTAGAAATCTCAGCAATAATCTTCCAATCAGGCCAGGCTTCCCCTGGAGGTTCAACTGCTTTTTCTATCTTTTGTACTCTTCGTTCAGTATTCGTAAATGTGCCCTCTTTTTCAGCAAAGCAAGCAGCTGGCAGAACAACATCAGCATATTCTGCTGTATCATTAAAGAAGATATCCTGCACTATTGTAAACTCTGTCTTTTCCAATGCTTCAATAATATGCTTCTGATCTGGATCAGAAATAACAGGATTTTCTCCCATAATATATAATGCCCTAACATCGCCTTTCTCAGCTGCTTTAAATAATTCGACAACAGTATAGCCAGGCTCATCAGGAAAACCATCCACATTCCAGGCTTTAGCAAATTTATCTCTAATATCAGGATCAATAACTTTCTGATAACCTGGGAATACATTAGGTAAACCACCTAAATCACAGGCTCCCTGAACATTGCTCTGCCCTCTTAACGGATTAACTCCACTTGCTTCTTTACCAACATTACCTGTTAATAAAGCAAGGGAAGTCAGTGATGTTACATTTGCAGTACCACTGGTATGCTGGGTAATTCCCATAGCATAATAAATAGCACCATTTTCAGCCTTAGCAAATATTCTTGCAGCCTTTCTAATATCATCAGCAGGAACACCTGTAATCTCTTCAGCTCTCTCAGGTGGATACTGACTGACCACCTCTTCTACAGCTTCATAATTCTCTGTTCTTTCTTTAATGAATTTATCATCCTGTAAACCCTCTTCTAAAATCACATTCATCATACCATTAATTAAAGCAATATCAGAACCAGGTTTTTGCTGTATAAATACATCAGCTTCTTCAGCCATTTCAATTTTTCTTGGATCAGCTAGAATCAATTTCGCACCATTTCTAATCGCTTTTTTCATTCTGCTTCCAATTACTGGATGGTTTTCAACTGGATTAGATCCAGTAACAAAAATAACATCTAAATCGTCTATCTCTGCAATTGAATTAGTCATTGCTCCACTACCAAAACTTTTGGCCAGACCGGCCACAGTAGAGGAGTGTCACAATCGAGCACAGTGATCAATAGTATGAGTTCCTAAAGCTGCTCTCATTAATTTCTGCATTAAATAATTATCTTCATTACTGCAACGAGCTGAACATAAAGCTCCAAAAGCATCTCCACCAGACTCTTCTTTTATCTGATTAAACTTATCGCCAATATAGCTTAGAGCTTCATCCCAGCCAACTTCATTAAATTCACCAGTCTCTTTATCCTTTATTAAAGGAGTCTTTAAGCGATCAGGATGATCAATAAATTCATAACCAAACCGGCCTTTAACACAGGCCTCACCAACTGGATTAGGAAGACCATCTCTATAAACTGAACCAACTTCAACAACCTTATTATCTCTAGTTTTAAGATCTAACTTACAACCAACTCCACAATAGCCACAGGTTGTTTCAGTATGTTCAAAATTATATTCTCTTCCTTCACCAATTGAAGGTTTATATGTTAATGCACCAGTCGGGCACATTTCAACACACTGGCCACAAAAAACACAATTAGAATCATCATCACCTAAATCTTTCTCTAATGCTGCAGCAACTCTAGTAGTGAACCCTCGATTAATAAAATCTATAGCATCAGAACACTGAATCTCATTATCAACCCTGATACATCGACCACATAAAATACATTTATCTGGATCATGAACTATAAACGGATTATCATGTTCAATTTCAAATCTTGGATCAACTTTACTGCCTAATGTTGATTCCTGCAACCCATATCTATATGCTAAATCCTGCAGAGTACAATTACCATCAGCCTCACAGACCATACAATCCAGAGGATGATCACTTAATAAGAGATCAACAACACTCTTTCTTGCCCTTTCAACCCTTTCACTGGCAGTTTTAATCTTTAAACCATCAGTCACACCAGTAGAGCAGGAAGTTATTAATTGACCTGAATCAACATCTTCAACAATACATAATCTACAGCCACCACTTATACTTAAATCTGGATGATAACATAAAGTTGGAATCTCATAGCCTTCTCCCCTTACAGCTTCAAGAATTGAAAGGTCGGATTCCACCTCATGTTCTTTACCATTTATTTTTATTAAGGTCATATTCACATCCCCTTAAATTTATTTTTGAAAAATAGCATCAACTGGACAGATCTCAGCGCATGCTCCACATGAAATACATACATCTTCATCTATAACATGGGGTTCTTTTCTCTCACCACTAATAGCATCAACAGGACATTCATTTACACAGGCTGTACAACCAATACAAATATCTTTATCTATCCAATAAGGAAGAGCCAAATCATCACAGCTCCCTGTAGGACAGACATTATCATTTATATGAGCCTCATATTCATCTCTAAAGAATTTTATCGTACTTAAAACAGGATTAGGTGCTGTCTGGCCCAATCCACATAATGATGTCTCTTTAATTCTATCTCCTAATTCAAGAAGCAGATCAATATCACCTTCCTGGCCATCTCCCTGGGTAATCCTCTCTAAAATCTGTAACATTCTTTTAGTACCTATTCTACAGGGAGTACATTTTCCACAGGATTCACTCTGGGTGAAATCTAAAAAGAACCTTGCAACATCAACCATACAGGTATCTTCATCCATAACAACCATACCACCAGAACCCATCATAGCGCCAACATCTAATAAAGATTCATAATCAATACTTAAATCAAGATGCTCTTTAGGAACACAACCACCTGATGGGCCACCAGTCTGGACAGCTTTAAATTCCTTGCCACCCTGAACACCGCCACCAATATCAAATATAATTTCTCTTAAAGTTGTACCCATTGCAATTTCAACTAGACCAGTATTATTAACTTTTCCAGTTAAAGCAAATACTTTAGTTCCTTTGCTACCCTCGGTACCGACTTCAGCAAATTTCTCAGGACCTTCTAATATTATATAGGGCACATTAACCAGAGTCTCAACATTATTTATATTAGTAGGTTTACCCCAGAGACCCTTTGTCGCTGGATATGGAGGACGAGGTGTAGGCATACCCCTATTGCCTTCTATAGACTCCATTAAAGCAGTCTCTTCACCACAAACAAAGGCTCCAGCACCCTCTTTGACATGTAATTTAAAGGAGAAATCTGAACCATATATATTATCTCCTAAAATTCCATATTCTTCAGCATCTTTTATCGCTTTTTTAAGTCGCTTAACAGCCAGTGGATATTCAGCCCTGACATAAATATAACCTTCATCAGCACCGATAGCATAAGCAGAGATTACCATTCCTTCTATAATTCCATGGGGATCACCTTCTAAAACACTCCGGTCCATAAAAGCTCCAGGATCACCTTCATCTGCATTACAGATAACATACTTCTTATCACCAGGAGCTTCAGCAGCAAATGACCATTTCAAACCAGTCGGAAAACCGCCGCCACCTCGTCCTCTGAGACCAGAATCCTTTACCATTTCAATAACTTCCCCGGGACTTAACTCATTGATAACTTTTCCTAAAGCTTCATATCCACCTTCAGCAAAATATTCTTCTATGCTTTCAGGGTCAATCTTACCACAGTTTTTTAGAGCAATCCGTTTCTGCTGCTTATAAAAATCAATATCACTATATCCGGCAATCTTCTTGCCAGATTTATCTTCATATAATAATCTTTCAACAATTTCACCATCAATAATATGTTCTTCAACTATCTCAGCCACATCATCTCTTGTAATCTCAGAATAAAATGTGCCCTCTGGATAAACAATTACCAGTGGACCCCGTTCACAGAGCCCATGACAGCCTGTCCCGACCACTTTAACTTCATCTTTAAGATTTCTACTTCCAAGCTCTTCATTAAACTCATCAACAACATCTCTAGCCCCTGATGATACACAGCCTGTACCGGTACAGACCATAACATGGGCTTTATGAATATGTTCTTTGCCCGAATCCTTCTTTCTTATCTGAATTTCATCTCTATACTTATCCCTAATCTCTTTTAATTCTTCTAAAGATTTCACAAATTTCTTCCCTCCTCTAAAATTCAAAGAAATTAAAATTAATATTTACCTGTAAGTATCCAGTACCTCCCTGGTTTTATCAGGGGTTAACCTTCCATGTGTATTATCATTCACCATTATTACTGGAGCAAGTCCACAGGCACCGATACAGGCTACCCTTTCAAGTGTAAATTTTAGGTCTTCAGTAGTCTCACCATCATTAATTCCAAGCTCTTCCTGAATAACATCATAAACATCACCGGCTCCACGAACATGACAGGCAGTTCCCATACAGACCCGGATAATATTATCCCCTCTAGGTTCAAGGTGAAACTGAGTATAAAAAGTTACAACTCCATAAACTTTACATAGTGGAATTTTCATATAGGAGGATATCTCCTTGAGGACTTCCTCAGGGAGATACCCATATGCATCCTGAGCATTCTGCAAAACCGGTATTAAATTTTTCTCATCAGTTTCATACTCTTCAAAGACCTTATATAATGGTTCAAAAAATTTCTCATCAGTCTTCTCTCCATTACAGGCACATGTCATAAATATTCCTCCTGACTAATTTTTTAATTCTTCTATTCTCTTTAATACTTTTTCCAATTTCTCCTCAAACTGAGGCAACTTCTCCCTTTCAGCCTGAACTAATTTCTCAGGGGCTTGATTAACAAAACCCTCATTAGCCAGTTTACCTTCAGAACGCTTAATTTCAGCTCTTATCTCATCAGCCTCTTTTTCCAGCCTTTTTATCTCTTTGTCTATATCAATCATCCCCTCTAAAGGCAGGATAATATCAATATCTTCAACTACAGCAGAAGCAGCTTTAGCAGGCTTATCTGAAACACTGGCTTCAATTTCTAAACTTTCAACAGAAGCAAGATCTTTAATATAACTGATTGATTCATCAGTTAAGATGCCATTTTTATCCTCAGTCTCAAAAATAGCTGTAATCTTCTTTCCAGGATTTACTTTAAATTCATTCCGGATATTCCGAATCTCTCTAATAATCTCCTGAACTTTACCCATCTGAATCAGAGAATCCTCATCATGATAGTTTTCAGTTACCTCTGGCCAGTCACTTAACATGATACTCCCATCAGTCCCAGGCAACTTATTCCAGATTTCCTCAGTAATAAAGGGCATAATTGGATGTAATAATTGCAGTATCCTGCTTAATAAATACTGTCCAACTCTAGCAGCTTTCCTCTGTCTTTCCGGATTCTCGTCATCATAGAGCTCTGGTTTAATAAGTTCAAGGTACCAGTCACAGAATTCACTCCAGATAAAATCATAAAGATGTTTGCTTACCTCACCAAAAAGATATCTCTCCATATTTTCATCTACTTTTTTAATTGTATCATTGAGTCGACTTAAAATCCAATTTTCTGATAAGTTTAAATCATTATAATACTCTTCAATATCAAGCCCATCATCTTCTTTAACATGCATTAACATAAAACGGGCAGCATTCCAGATCTTATTGGCAAAGTTCCTGCTGGCATTTAAACGCTCATCTCTAAACCTCATGTCATTACCAGGTGTATTCCCTGTAATCAACATAAATCTCAGGGCATCAGCACCATATTCATCTATAACCTCTAATGGATCAATCCCATTACCTAAAGATTTACTCATCTTCCGGCCCTGGGCATCTCTAATCAAACCATGAACATAAACAGTATCAAATGGCTTTTCATCCATCATATGCAATCCCATAAAGATCATCCTGGCAACCCAGAAAAAAATTATATCTCTTCCAGTTACAAGTATATCTGTAGGATAAAAATGTAACAAATCCTCAGTCTTTTCTGGCCAGCCAAGAGTAGAAAATGGCCATAATGCAGAACTAAACCAGGTATCAAGCACATCCTCATCCTGCTCAATATTCTCGCTGCCGCATTCCTTACAGGCAGTCAGATCATCTCTGGAAACATTGATTGCCCCACAGTCCTGGCAATACCAGACAGGTATTCGATGTCCCCACCAGAGTTGTCTTGAAATACACCAGTCCTTAATATTTTCCATCCAGTTTAAATAAACCTTAGAAAATCTATCTGGAACAAACTCAATCTCGCCATCTTTTACAGCCTCTATAGCCGGCTTAGCCAGAGGCTCCATCTTAACAAACCACTGTTTTGAGATCATCGGTTCAACAACTTCATCACAGCGATAACAGTGACCAACTGAATGATGATGGTCTTCAACTTTAATCAATAACCCTTCTTTTTCAAGGTCCTCAACAACTTTCTTTCTACATTCCCCTCGCTCAAGGCCAGCATATTTTCCTGCAGCCTCAGTCATAGTGCCATCAAAGTCAATAACCTTGACCTGCTCCAGATCATTTCTTTCACCTATCTCAAAATCATTAGGGTCATGGGCAGGAGTAACCTTAACCATACCAGTTCCAAACTCACTATCAACATAGCGATCAGCAACAATTTCAATTTCTCTATCAACCAGAGGCACAATCACCTTCTCGCCAACAAGCTCAGAATATCTCTCATCTGAAGGATCTACTGCAATCCCTGTATCGCCAAGCATTGTCTCCGGTCTGGTAGTTGCAACAGTTATATGGCCTTCTCTATCTTTAAAAGGGTATTTAATATAGTAGAGATGACCATCAGTCTCCTCATGCTCAACCTCAATATCAGATAGCGTCGTTGCACAATCAGAACACCAGTTAACAATATAATCTCCCTGATAAATTAAACCTTCCTCATATAACCTTACAAAGACCTCTTTAACGGCCTCAGAACAACCGTCATCCAGAGTAAACCGCTCTCTACTCCAGTCACAGGAAGCCCCAAGATTCCTAATCTGATCAGTGATCCTTTCACCATACTCCTTTTTCCAATCCCAGGCATGCTCCAAAAACTCATCTCTGCCAATCTCATCTTTCTCAATTCCAGACTTCCTCAACTTATCAACTACTTTAGCCTCAGTTGCTATACTGGCATGATCAGTCCCAGGCAGCCAGAGAGTATTCAGACCCTTCATTCGATTCCAGCGAACAATAATGTCCTGCAGCGTATCATCCAGGGCATGGCCTAAATGAAGTTGGCCGGTAATATTCGGCGGAGGCATCATCACAGTAAAAGGTTCCTTTTCAGGTTCAACTTCAGCCTGGAAATAACCATTCTCCTCCCAGAACTTATACCATTTCTCCTCAACCTTTGATGGATCATAGGTTTTAGCTAACTCATCTGTCATCTCAATCACCTTCCTAAATTTATTATAAAAATTTAAAACCCCTTCAGTCCCCTAAAGGGACGGAAGAGGTATAATTCCGCGGTACCACCCAAAATTCCACTCCATAATCAGAGTGACTCTCAGCAATCAAATAACGGCGATAATCCGATCCAGATTAATAAAATCAATTCATCTAGATAGCTCCAGGACGACATTCATGCCTCTTGACTTAAAGGACCTTACAGCCTCTGGATCCCTCTCTCTAAAAGCCTTAAAGCATTACTCTTTCCCTTCATAGCCTTTAACTATTAAAATGGTGGGACTATTGGGATTCGAACCCAAGGCCTGCAGATTAGGAATCTGCCGCTCTATCCAGCTGAGCTATAGCCCCGAAAACTTTTTATGTTTAACCTTATATTTTATACTACAATATTTAAACAATACAGTCAAGAGCTAATAAAAAATTTAATCAGATTATTTAACCACCTGCCGGTTACCCGACGGTTACCAAACGGTATCTCTTAACAAATTTCACAAAGTTGACAAACTCGATGTTTTAATGCTGAGCTGACCTTGCGTTATAAAATGAAAGCTCAGTGCGACGTGCTCAATGCCCTAGTGCTAAAATCTCAATCTGTTATAAAAAGAAATTTTAGTGAGAAGAACTCGATGTTCTAATGCTAAATTATTTAACAATCTAAAAAGGTATTTCAAACTATATCTATAATTATATAAAACAGAATAACTAAAAATAACTAAGGGGGTTTGCAATGCTAGATAAACTAAAAAAACAATACAATAAATTCACAAATTATAACTGGAAGCTATTCTTTATAAAAATATTCCAAAAAGCAAGAGCAGATGATATCTTCACCCATGCTATGGGGCTTGTTTATACAACTCTTTTATCCATAATTCCCTTTTTAATCTTCTCATTCTATATCATGACCCTCTTTAACTTCTTTGGTGGGCTGGAAAACATAACTGAAGAATTTAGAAATATAATCTTAAATAATTTAGCTGCAGGTACTGGTGAAACCTTAATCAATATTTTTGAAGGTTATGTTACTGGCATAAATATTGAACAGCTTGGAATTATAAGCTTTTTAACCCTTGTTTTAGTCGTAATCTTTCTGCTGGCCAGAGTCGAAATCACCTTTAATAAAATCTGGGGAGTCGAAAAACACCGGGACCTATTTAAAAGATTTGTCGCTTTCTGGACATTTATTACCCTGGGAACCTTTGTTATCACCTTATTAATTAGCCTATCTTTTACCTTTTTAGAAACCTATTTAACAGCTGAGGTTGCAGAGCGTCCAATCGAACAGAGTAGAGTATTTGATTGGATAACATTCAGTATGAACTTTATCATATTTATTATTGCCTATTATTTCATTCCAAATACTAAAGTTGACCCGATAGCAGCAATTACCGGAGGAATTACCAGCGGAGTGCTTTTTATATTGAGCAGATATCTCTATGGAATTTATACCAGAAACTTTATCAGTTATGATCAAATTTATGGATCTCTAACAATAATTCCAATCTTTTTAGTCTGGCTCTATCTGATCTGGGTAATAGTTCTTATAGGAGCCATAATATCATATATAGTTAACTATCGAGCAAACCTTGATTTCATTGGCAGTAACGGCCAGGAAGATAAAGAACTCCAGCATCTACTTCCTATCGCAATACTGTATATAATCTATAAAAACTATCAGGATAAAGATAAACCTGGCACAGAATATAGCGAGATAATCAAAAAAATTAACCTGCCAATAACTACAATTGAAAACACATTATCTGAAATGTTAAAAACAAATTATATAACTAAAACAGAAAATAATAAATATATTCCTCTAACAAATCTAGATAATATATCACTCTGGTCAATCTATAAAAAAATAATTTTAAATAATAATCCTAAATCTAAAGCAATCTATTCAGATAAAGAATTAGAAAGAATCCATAATATTTTCAATCAGAGCATTAAAGTCAAATTAAAAGAATTAACCATTAAAGATATATCAAGCAAAAATTAATTCAAAAATCCCCCTGCTCCCAGGGGGATTTACAAATATTATAATTCAAATATTTCGAAGTCATCATCTAAAACCTCAAAGTTATCAATTAAACCTGAGCTAAGATGAACTTCTTTATCATCTGTCACAAAAATTATCTCAAAGTCATCAATACTTTCAGCTAATTCGAGACCTTCCTCTATTCCTAAAACAAAAATTCCAGTAGATAGAGCATCTGCCATTACTGGATCATTAGCAACAATCGTAGTACTGGCAATCCCATTATCAACTGACTGACCGGTAAAAGGACTCAAAATATGATGGTAAAACTCTCCGTCCTCTTCAAAATACCTTTCATAATCACCAGAAGTAGCAATGGCCAGACGATTATCATAATAATCTGTATCAGCAACTACAAGTCCCATTAACTCTCCCCGGTCAGATCTCGGGTTCTGAACACCGATCCGCCATGGAGTCCCATCAGGCTTATCACCTAAAAGTACAATATTACCACCTAAATTAACAAAGGCAGCTTCGATTCCAGCATCCTCTAAATGATTAGTTGCCAGTTCACCGGCATAACCCTTTGCAATCGCACCTAAATCAATCATCATTTCACTCTGATTAAACTCAACTGTCTGGGCAGCTTCATCTAATAAAATATCCTCATAGTTAATCAGAGGAAGTGTAGCCTCAATTTCCTCCTGACTGGGTAAAGACGGTCCATTGTCACTTCCCCAGCCCCACAATTTTATTAAAGCTCCAATTGAAGGATCAAAGGCACCTCCACTTAACTCAGCATATTCAATAGATTTATCCAAAATTGTATAGGTATGATCTTCAATTTCTACTGGCCCCTGACCTGCTTCCCGATTAATCCGGGAAACATTACTATCTTCATCATAAATATTAAATAAATCATCAATCTCACTAACTCTTTCAAAGGCCCCAGCAACAGCTTCCTCTCCATCAGGACCAAAAGTTCTGATAGTATTAATCGTATCAAGCATCATCTTTGTATCCTGATATTCTTCAACATCTGTATTAGCCACCTCTGGCTCCTCACCCTGATTTTGCATAAAGAAACCAAAGACAAGAATTCCAATAATTATAACAATCGAAATTCCAGTTAAATATTTATTGTTCATTATATTCCTCCTGTAAAATTCTATATAAAAACTTTTCTCAGATAAAATAATTTCAACTTGTAAAATAATTTTTCTATTAGGCCAGGTTTCATAACTTTTTCAGGAAATGCAAGAAAATAAACTCTATTATCTGAAGGTCTACCTTTAATTAAATAGTTTGCCTTATAAAAAAAGACTGACTCAAAACCTGCCTTCTTTAAGGATCCCACTATTTTATAAGGATGATAGCCCTTTTCAACATGAGTTTCTTCATAATAGCCACTATCATTTCTCTTCTGAATGAGCAAATTAACCTTCCAGATAGATTCATCAGGTTCCACAATATCCTGCCAGTAACATAAAAAATCATCTTCTTGAAAAGTAATCGTCCCAGGCTTAATACTGGCCAGCCGTTCTTCAGTATTAAGATCAAAGATAAAAACACCTGCTTTTTCAATGATTTGATGAACAGATTTAAAAACCTCTTCTAACTTATCTAACTCAAGAACATAATTCAAACTATCAAAGATAGAATATACCAGAGGGTATTTAACTCTTCCAGGAATGTCCAGAAAATCCCGATGATAAAAATCAGGTTCAATTGTAAAATTTTTTGCCTTTTTTTTAGCTTCTTCAAGCATATCCCGGGAACCATCAAGTCCATCAACTTTTATCCCATCATTTAAGAACCTGACCATCATATTACCGGTTCCACAACCAAGTTCCAGCGCCTGCTCAGGCAATCCAACCCTGTGATATTCTAAAAGCAACTTAATATATTCATACCAGAAATCATAGGGGACAGCAGACATTACCTGATCATAAATGCTGGCAAAAGAACGCTGATAACTTTTGTTATCTGTAGACATCAAATCTACTCCTTACATCTTTTAAATAACACTATCTATAAAACCTAAAACCTGCTTTCGACCTGTCCTATCTTTAGCCGAAGTATAAACAATTTTATCAGTTTCAACACCTAAAAGCTCAGGTAATTTCTTCTTCTGCTTAACAAAGTCTTTATTCTTTAACTTATCGACCTTGGTGGCAGCAATAATATATTCAATATCTGTAGCTTTTAGCCAATCTATCATCATCATATCTTCTTCAGATGGTTTATGCCTGGCGTCAATTATCTGCACCAGCCCTTTTAAATTTTTCCGATAATGAAGGTAATGGTCTATCAACTCATTCCAACTATCTTTAATTTTTTGCGGAACCTTAGCATAACCATAGCCTGGCAGGTCAACAAGACAGTAACGATCACCAATATTAAAAAAGTTAATAGACCTGGTTCTACCTGGAGTAGAACTGGTTCTGGCCACTTTTTTTCTACCAAGTACCATATTAATCAATGATGATTTTCCAACATTGGATCTCCCAGAAAAAGCAACTTCAGGAAACTGGTGATTGGGATAACCATCTGTAGAAAAAGCACTTGTTATAAAATCCACTTTATTTCCCATAATAATCCTCCTCTACCCTAAATTAAAATAAAAAAGAGATAATACAATCAGGTCTCCCTTAATGTATTATCCCCTCTACTAGTCTTTATTTAAGCAGTCTCTTCCCGATTTGAATCATGTCGGATTAATTTAGGAGTCTCGCCTTTTTTAACGACATCCTCTGTGATTATACATTTAACCACATCTGGATCTGAAGGAAGATCATACATTATATCAAGGATAGCATTCTCTACAACCGAGCGCAATCCTCTAGCTCCTGTTCCCCTTGAAAGTGATTGATTACCGATCGCCTTTAAGGCATCTTCAGTAAATTCAAGTTCAACATCATCCATCGCAAAGAACTTCTGATATTGTTTAACTAAAGCATTTCTAGGTTCAGTTAAGATTCTAACAAGATCCTCTTCATCCAGCTGATTTAAAGTGACCTGAATTGGCATTCTACCAATAAACTCAGGAATTAAACCATACTGTAAGAGATCCTGAGGTTCAATCTCTTTTAAGACTTCACCAATATTCTCTTTCTCATCCTTAGTCTTAATATCAGCACCAAAGCCAATATTCTTTTCAGAAAGACGCTTCTTTATCATATCATCCAGGCCGTCAAAAGCTCCACCGGCAATAAATAATATATTAGAAGTATCTATCTGAATAAACTCCTGATGAGGATGCTTTCTGCCACCCTGTGGCGGTACAGAAGCAACTGTTCCTTCTATTATCTTCAATAATGCCTGCTGAACCCCTTCACCAGAGACATCTCTGGTAATTGAAGGATTCTCAGACTTTCTGGCAATCTTATCTATCTCATCAATATAGATAATTCCTTTTTCAGCTTTTTCAATATCATAATCTGCTGCCTGAATTAACTTTAGCAGAATATTTTCAACATCTTCACCAACATAACCTGCCTCAGTTAAAGATGTTGCATCAGTAATAGCAAAAGGAACATCTATGATTCTGGCTAGAGTCTGAGCTAGCAATGTCTTACCGCAGCCAGTCGGACCTACCATCATAATATTACTTTTTTGCAATTCAACATCATCAATCTTCATATCTGAATTAACTCTTTTATAATGATTATAAACTGCAACAGATAAAGATTTCTTTGCTCTACTTTGACCGATAACATATTGATCAAGGATATCCTTAATTTCAATCGGTTTCGGTACCCTGTCAAGAGCAATATCCTTATCTTCATGTAGTTCTTCTTCAATAATTTCATTACAAAGTTCTATGCATTCATCACAGATATAAACACCAGGACCTGCAACAAGTTTTTTGACCTGTTCTTGAGATTTTCCACAAAAAGAACATTTTAATTGTCCTTTTTCGTCTCCAAATTTAAACATTTAATCACCTCATTTGAGGAACTTATTTCTCTTGCAATTCATTCCTCGTTATAACTTCATCTATAATTCCATAATCCATTGCATCTTCAGCCGACATAAAGAAATCTTTTTCAATATCCTGACTGATTTTTTCTTCTGTCTGTCCAGTATGCTTGCTCATAATTTCATTTAAAATATCTTTTAAATCTAACAACTCTTTAATATGAACTTCAGCATCACTTGCCTTACCCTGTGCTCCACCCATTGGCTGGTGGATCATAATTCTACTATAAGGGAGTGAATAACGCTTCTTTTCTGCACCTGCAGCAAGTAATAAAGCACCTGCACTTGCAGCCTGACCCATACAGATAGTAACAACATCAGGTTTTATATACTGCATGGTATCATATATTGCTAAAGCAGCTGTAACACTACCACCAGGACTATTAATATAAAGATAAATATCTTTATCAGGATCTTCAGCTTCAAGAAAAAGCATCTGGGCAATAATCACATTTGCCATATTATCTTCAACTACTGAACCGAGAAAGATAATTCTATCTTTTAATAATCTTGAATAAATATCATATGATCTTTCGCCACGGTTAGTCTGCTCAACTACCATTGGAATTAAACTCATCGACATACCTCCTAGCTCTAAGAAATAATTTCCTCTATACTTCTATTCTAATTGTTTTCAATTAAGAAATCAATAGTCTTTTCCATTTTTAATCCATTTCTTAAGGATTCTAACTGACCCTGCATCTGCATAAATGCTTTAACCTGCTCGAAATCCTGGTCATTGGCATCAGCAATTTCTTTTAATTTATCATCAATTTCTTCATCAGTAACCTCAATACCTTCTTCTTCAGCAATAGCTTCTAAAACTAGATTATTCTTGGCTCTATCTGCAGCCTGTTCACGATTTTCTTCTCTCCATTCATCCTGGGAACTGCCCATATACTTAAAGTAATCCTCAATATTAATTCCCTGCTGCTGGAGATTCTGAGCCATCTGCTGCATCATCTGATCAAGCTCATTTTGAATTAGCTGTTCAGATACTTCTACTTCAGCTGCCTCTGAAACCTTTTCAATTATCTCATTTTCAAGGTTTCTCTTTGCCTGATTCTCTTTTTGTTCTTTTAATCTATTTTCAATATCCTCTTTAAACTCATCAAGGGTATCAAATTCACTAACATCTTTGGCAAATTCATCATCTAACTCAGGAAGTTCTTTAACTTTAATCTCTTTTATAGTAACTTCAAAAACAGCATCCTGGCCGGCTAAGTCCTCAGCCTGATACTCTTCTGGAAATGTTACCTCTACTTCATATGGTTCATCATTAATCTCTTTGCCGATTAATTGGTCTTCAAAACCAGGAATAAACTGGCCTGAACCAATTTCAAGTGTAAATTCTTCAGCAGATCCACCAGGAAATGCTTCGCCATCAACAAAGCCTTCAAAATCAATAATTACATGATCGCCTTCCTGAACCTCATCTCTATCTACACTTACTAATTGACTCTGCTCTTCACGCTGTTTATTTAAAACAGCCATTATATCTTCTTCAGTTACTTCAGTTTCTTCTCTATCAACATCATAACCGGTATATTCACCTAACTCTACATCAGGCTTAACTTCTACAATAGCAGTAAATGTTGCCGGTTCATCTTCAGCAATATAAAAATCTTCAAATTCTGGTTCAGAAATCGGCTCAATATCAGCCTCTTCA
The DNA here is from genome assembly GCF_015666175.1 of Halonatronomonas betaini. Lineage (NCBI taxonomy): Bacteria > Bacillati > Bacillota > Clostridia > Halanaerobiales > Halarsenatibacteraceae > Halonatronomonas > Halonatronomonas betaini. The sequence continues at coordinate 470,675 of NZ_JADPIE010000002.1, forward strand.
ATGGCCTTCTGATAATTTTGTGGAATTAATATATCTAAGGCATCCTTATGGAGCACTTCTTTTCCATAATTAGCTTCTAAAACCTTTCTTGGTACCTTACCCTTCCTGAATCCAGGTAAGGATACTTCTTTTCTAACTTTTTTATAAGCCTGCTCTAAAGCCTGATTAACCTCATCTATATCGACTTCAACATCCAGTCTCACTTTATTATCTTCCAGTCTTTCCTGTTTAACATCCATTTAAATGATCCCCCTTATAGCTTTAATAATGATAAAAGATTACAAAAACAGATCTATATTTTAACAATACCCCGAATTGGCAAAGGCCAAAACGGGGTCATTTAAGATCAATATTATTAAAAAAATGGTGCGGAAGGTGGGACTCGAACCCACACAGGCTAGGCCCACTAGATCCTAAATCTAGCGCGTCTGCCAATTCCGCCACTTCCGCAAAACAAATTAACTTAATTCCTCAAACCATAATAATTCTAGCATAATAAAAAACTCTTGTCAAGCATTTGTAAATAAAAAATTCCTTATTGACTTATTTTCTGAAAATGTTATACTTAAACTGCAAACAAAAATCAATAAAGGGGAGTCTCACTGGAGGCTGAGAGGATGCAAAGTCATCGACCCTCATTACCTGATCCTGATCATGCAGGCGCAGGGAAACTTATAAATTATCCTCCAGCAGTATTAGCAGGCTTCCTAAAATACTAGGAGGTATTTTTTATGCAAAACGAAAAACTAAGAATTATGATTGAAATTTCAATGGCAGTTGCACTTTCAACAATCCTATCATTTATAACCCTCTGGCGTATGCCAATGGGAGGTTCAGTAAATTTAGTTATGCTTCCCATATTTATCATGGCTTTCAGAAATGGAGCTCGAGCCGGAATTTTAACTGGAATCCTATATGGTGCTGTTAGATTAATGTTAGGAGCCTATGTTGTACACCCAGCACAATTCCTGCTTGATTATCCAATTGCTTATGGTTTTATAGGAATAGCTGGCTTCTTTAAAATATTCACTGAGAAAAACCAATTAAATATAATTAATTTCATTCAAGCTTTTAGCATAGCAGCTTTAGGAGTGTTTACATCCCACTTGCTATCTGGAGTGATTTTCTTTGCTGACAGTGCTCCTGCCGGTCAAAATCCCTGGGTATATTCAGCTCTATATAATATAACCCATGTATTACCGACAATAATTATAACTGCAATAGTGATTGCTTTAATTTCAAAAAGACCTGAAATAGTATTTTTAAGTTACAGAGAAAATCAAAGTTAATAAATCAAAATAAAATAATTAACTAAAAGAGGTAGATAATTATGAATAATAACGATAGAATCCATAATATTAGCAAATATTTAGCAGATAAAAAAGCTCAACCGTTAAATATAAATACAATTTATTCTGTTTTATTGCCTTTAATTAAAGATAACAAAGGCAATCTATCTCTTTTATACCAGGTAAGATCAGAAAATCTAACAACCCAGCCCGGGGAAATTTCCTTCCCCGGGGGCAGGGTTGAAAAGGGAGAAACCCCATCCCAGGCTGCAATTAGAGAAACTATCGAAGAATTGGGTATCTCCATTAAGAATATAAAGCCATTAGGCAAACTAGATTTCCTGGTCACCCCATATAACTTTGCAATTTATCCCTATTTAGGCCAGTTAATTGATGTCTCTGTAGAGGATATAAATAATAATGATAATCTTAATGAAATCAAGAAAGTTTTTACAGTTCCATTAAACTTTCTAATTAACAACCAGCCTGAAGAATATAAAATAAATGTTCGAACAAAACCAAAAGAAGATAGTGACTTCCCATTTCATCTAATCAAAGATGGCCATAATTACCAGTGGCGAGAAGGCGATTATTCAGTTTTATTCTACAGGTACCAGGATAAAATCATCTGGGGTTTTACAGCCCTATTCACCTATAATTTTGTAGAAATTTTTAAAGAGGCCCAATCCCTAGAAGAATAATTTGAGCTCTCTTTTGGCTGCTTCCTGTGAGTCTGAGGCGTGAATAAGATTGTCAGGCTCCATTTTAAATGCAAAATCTCCTCTAATTGTACCTGGAGCAGCTTCTATTGGATCAGTACTTCCAATCAACTTTCTAATTTTTCTTATAGTATTACCTTCAGATTTTATAACTATAGCCACAATTTTATTTTCTGACATATGGCTAACTATATCATCAAAGAAAGATTTATCTTTATGCTCCTTATATAATTCAGCAATAACTTCTCTATCAAACTGACTCATCTTTAATTCCTCAACTATCAAACCAGCTCTTTCCAGGCGCTCTATTAACTTCCCAACTAAATTTCTTCTCAATGCTTCAGGTTTTAATAATACTAAAGACTTTTCCACAAATATCTCTCCCTTTCTAAATACTAGTTTCTAGTTATTAAGATAATATTTCTCCAGTTCTATTATCAATTCAGCTTCATTCTTTCCAGTATTAAAATAATCAGGAATTTCCATACTTTTATCAGACTTATAGGCCTCTGTATTATTGATAATTTCCTTTATCCTATTTAAATAGCCCTCTGCTGTTTTCTCCCAGGTATATGTTGTTTCAACTCTTTCCAGACCGGCTTCATGATAATATTCCCATCCTTCAGGACCTAAAAATACTTCTAGAATACCTTTAGCAATATCCTCAGGGTCTTCAGGGTCAACTAAAATACCATAATGTTTTTTACCATCATTCATTATTTCTTCAGGGCCACCATTTTCAGTAGCTACAACTGGTAATCCTGATGCCATCGCTTCAATTGGAGCAAGACCAAAGGGTTCATAAAAAGCTGTTAAAGCAAAGACAGATTTTCTTTGAGCAAGCACCCTATAAATTGAGGCAAGCTCCTGCTGACTATTCAATGAAAACATCGTAACCTTCCCTCTTAAATCATTCTCATCAATTATTTCCATAATTTCATCAAGAATTTCCTTTTCATCGCCGCTGGCCTTACTGTAATCTTCAAATGGATTATCTATTCCCCTTAATGTAATCACAAGATTTGTCCTTGACTGAAGCTCAGCATTACCTGCAAAAGCCTTAACAAATCCTAAATGATTCTTTTTAGGGTCCAGGCGGCTGGCAGCAATAACACCAGGTAGACTCCTTCTCTCTTCAGAAATATCTCTCTCTAGCATTTTCTTAAATTTAACCTCTATCTTTTCGTCTTCAGGTCCTGTCTCTGGATTAAAAATATCTGTATTCACCCCAGGTGGAACGACTGCAAAATCTTTATCAGCATTTAAATCGACTGTACCTTCATAAGCTCTATGGCTATATTGACTATCTTTTTCCTGAGAAGTTGAAACAAAATTAATTGCCGAATTATTCATACTAATTCTTTCTGCAGCAATCCTCAAATGGAAGTTATACCTGGCCAGCATCTCTTCTAAATTATTTTCATTAACATTAAGTTTATCCATCTTCTGAGCACCAAGTGAGTGGGCAGTAAAGGTAAATGGTATTCCGGTCTCCTTTTCAAACATAGCTCCTGCCAGACCCCCATCACCATAATGGGTTGTCAAAATATCCGGCTTTTCACCAATTTCATCATAGTACTTTCTAATCTCTAGGACATAATCCTTTAAATATGGCCAGAGTTTCTCTTTATTTAGAAATTCATTACCGCCAAATGGCAACCTGATTATATTAACTTTATCTGTTTCAGGATAGCTATCTAAGCTAGAAGAAAATTCAGGCCAGTCATCATCCTTTACCTGCCTGGTCAATATATCAACTTCAACCCCAAACTCCTTAGCCATCGCAATAGCAACCTCTTTTACATATACAAGTTGCCCGCCAAAATCAGGATGCTCTGTCCAGTAGCTATCATCAGGGTCAAAATTGCCCTGAGGATTTAAAAACGCAACCCGCTTAATTTCCATAATTTATCCCTCCCCTTTCAAATTATACTTCTCAATCAATGTCCTTTCATCAGGTAAATCAATAATAGCTCCCACTTCTTTAATTACCTCAGCTGCCACAGAATTGCCTAATTGTACAGCAAGTTCTAAATCATAACCTGAGCTAATTCCTGTATAAAAACCAGACCAGAAAGCATCGCCAGCCCCTGTAGTATCAACTACTCTAGTGGCCAGAGAATCATAATGTCTGATTTCATCTCCAGCAGAAATCAGTAATCCTTCTGCACCTAAAGTTAAAATTACCAGTTTACATCCACTTTCATGAAATAATTTAATATAATCATCTACATCCCCCTGACCAAATAAAGCTTCTGCGTCATCCAGAGATGGTTTAATTATATCAATTTTAGGCAATATATTTTTAATATATTCTATTCCATCTCCAGTTCCCTCCCATAACTGAGGGCGGTAATTAGGGTCAAGTGAAATTACTTTATTCTGATCACTGGCAATATTTATTATTTTCTCTATAGCCCGTCTGCTCTCAGGTGCAGAAAGAGCAAATGTAGATAAATGGATGATTTTAGATCTCCTAATATCCTCATCTTTAATTTCATCACTATCTATAAACTTTTCCGCTCCTCGATAGGCAATAAATTTCGGGGATTTCCTGCTTCTAGTTACCATTATAACAGTCGTATTATTATCCCTATCAACTGAGATAGAATCAGTGATTACTCCAGCTTCCCCAAGTCTTTTAAGCAAATACTCTCCTAAACCATCAAAACCGACTCTACTAATCAGAGCAGATTTCTTCCCAAGTCTGGCCAGATTCATAGCTATATTAGCAGGAGAACCACCAAAATATCGCTCAAAAGCCTCAGCTTCAAGAAAAGTATCTGCTTCCCCCTGAGAAATCAAATCTATTAAAACCTCACCAACTGCTAATAGATCTATTTCTGAATCTGATAAATCAACAGGTTTATCTAATCTAAATTCCAAAAATACCCCCCCTTACTTTGCTATTTCCAGCTTATTAACCTGGTAAAAATAAATTGAACTAATAAATACAATAATTATTCCAAGAGCCAGCCAGCTTATATTATAATTATCAGTAATATCAGCTAAAAAGCCAAAAATCGGAGGACTAAATATTACTCCAGTCCTTAAGAATATTAAAGCCAGTCCAGTCGCAACACCAGCATCATCTGATCCTGAAGTCTCTCCAATATATGTAAAATAAAGACCCATCCAGCCCATTCCAGACATACCTAATAAAAATGAAAACAAAATAATAAGTAACCTTGAACCTGAAAACCTCCAGACAAATAAGCCAAAGAAGAAAAGCATCAATGAAATCATAATTACCAGTAATTTAAGTGCCGGGTCTCTCTCGCCTTTAAAAAACTTATCACTAATAATACCCCAGAATGGTCTACCAAAAATACCGCCAATTTGCAAAACACCTAATGATAAACCAGCTAAAGTAGCACTAAAACCTAAATCTAGTGTTAGATATAATGCAAAGTGAGCAGGAATCGCACCAATTGCAGTTCCAAACCCAAAACCAAGCAGACATAATAAAAATAGATGCCTATCAGCTAAAAGCTCTTTAATCTTCTTGAAAAATGAAATATCTTTTGCCTCTGAGTTTCCACCTCTATCACTTAAAAGGATAACTATTATAAAGCCCACTAAAACAGCAGTTATCCCTGAAAAACCTATTGCTCTCCGCCAGCCAAAACTTTCAGCAAAAACTGGCAGTAAGCTGGCTCCTGCAAAACCACCAATTCCTCCACCTGATTGCATTATCCCCATCGAAATAGCTCTTTTTGAATAATGCACACCTTCAATAATAGCCTTATTTACAGAAGGTGTAACTATACTAAACCCAAAACCACAGATTAAACCTAAAATTAATAAAATAGAATAAACAGGAGCAAAACTATGTAAAAACATCATTCCACCAACACTAAAAACTCCAATTAACATACCTCTTCTTGCCCCATAAGTATCAACTATCTTCCCACTAAATACAGCTGCAATAGTTGCAGAAATAAAAAAGAAAGTTGAATACAAACCTGCCTGAGTTCTACTTAATTCAAAGTCACTCTGTATAAAAGGCATTAAAGCCTGAATTCCCTGCATATTTATTGAAGTAGCAAAGTAGGCCGATGATAATAATAAAAGATAATTCCAATCGATTTTCGATTCCTGATTATTTTCCATTAAACATAACATCCCCTATCCAATCTAGATAATTGTAAAATAATATATAACAGAAAGCAAAAAGATCCCTGCAGCAGTCCCGGCAAAAGGAACGATAATCTCTTTATAATACTTATCCAGAGAAATATTGTAATATTTTACTGTCATTAAATTGCATAAGTGAAATGGAGATAATACATAACCAAAATAACTACTTGAAAATATAATCATATGCCAGAGCAAATACATAGAACTATCAGTAAATAATGTTAATAAAATCGGATAAGATATTCCAATTGCACCTGTGTGATTTCCTGTAAGGAGCCCGGCAATAAATGGAATAAACAGCGCAAGTAAAAATAATGGTATCCCAAAACTTATCAATAATTCAGTCAGTATCATAACCCCTTCTGAATTTTCAATAAATGCTTTAAAGACCATAATCCCGGCTACACCGACTGTTAATTGCAAATTCATACCATTCAAGAGATATTTCCACTCAAACAAATCTTTTCTAAGCAATATAATATATAAAATCGCTACAATTAAAGCATAAACAAAACTTATATCCAGAATCAATGGTGGAAAAAGAACAATAACAAACGGTAGTAAGACTTTAATTGCATCTAGAAAGCTGACCTCTTCTGTATCACAATCCTGATTCACTTCTTTTTGAATAAGCTTCTTTTTATCATTATTGTAATAAATCCAGCCAATTATTATCATTATACCAACGATTGGAATATGCATCAAAGCAATTGTCATCACATTAATATTGGATAATGAAGAAGCAATAATCATACTTGGCATATAGGGAAAGATAAAATACCAGAGATGGCGATAATATATATTTAAAGAAGTTAACCTGGCACTGGACATTTCCATCTGATCTCCAATCGGTTCAATTATAGGGGCTGAAAAAACTGCGCCTCCTGGCATCGGCAAAACCCCGATCATAGATGGAATAGCAGTAATTATAAAAAATATGCTACTCAAATAATACCTGGCTACATCTATTAAATCAGTTAATAACTCAAGTTCTTTCATCAAATATCCGAAAACAGCTACAAGACTTACTAAAACAATTAATTCTATAGCTATCGGGTCAATAATCCCTGTAACAAATGTCGGAATTAAACCACCAATATTTTCAGCTATATCATTAGTAGAACTAATTCCTACTATTAATGAGCCAATAAACATAGCTGCTCCTAAACTCTTTTTCATAGATAATAAAATTACTACAGTAAAAAACGAAATAATTACTCCTATTAATGGCAACATTAATTACATCCTCCTGAATCATAAATAGATAGCCGGCAAAAACATTGCCGGCTACCCTGATCTAAATTATTAAAATTTAATTTTCACCTTTGTTATATGGTTCACCAATTGCTTTTGGTGGAATAGCCCTACCAATAAATCCTGCCAGTACCACAAGTGTCAGAACATATGGGATAGCACTAATTAGTTCAGATGGAATAAAGGCAAAATCAACCCGAACAGCAACTGCTTCAGCATAACCAAATAACATTGCTGCTCCAAAGGCACCTACAGGATGCCATTTACCAAAAATCATTGCTGCTAGAGCAATAAATCCTCTACCTGCTGACATCTCTCTTACAAATGCACTACCATCACCAATAGAAAGATGAGCACCAGCAAGTCCGGCTAAAACACCACTGATCATTACACAGATAAATCTCCAGCGGTTAACATTAATACCTAAAGTATCGGCAGCACTGGGATGTTCACCAATCGACCTTATTCTTAAACCCCAGTGGGTCTTGTACATAATAAACCAGACGATTGGGACCAAAATAACAGCAAGATAAGTCATCGGATTGTACCTGATCAGACCTAAGAATCTAAAAGCTGGCAACCTGGGCACTCTTGGCGAAGTACCAGCAACTCCAAAAAGAACCTGAAGCAAAAAGACAGTTATACCAGACGCAAAAATATTAATACCGGTACCTACAACTATCTGATCAGCTTTTAATGTAACACAAACAACTGCATGAATTAAAGCCATTAATGCTCCAGCAATCATAGCAAATAAAACTCCAACCCACGGATTTCTGGTAACAGCACTGCCATAAACAGCAGCAAATGCCCCCATTAACATCATGCCTTCAAGGGCTATATTTATTACACCTGACCTTTCAGAAAACAGTCCACCAAGGGCAGCAAAGATCAGAGGTGTTGCAAATCTAAAGCTTGCCAACAATAAAGGAATAGATATCATCTGCAATAAAGTATCCATTATTCAGCCTCCTCTTTAGCTTTTCTTTTAACAATATACTTTTTGAAAATCTGGAGGCTTGCTACAAAGAATATAACAAGAGCCTGTATTATCATTACAATTTCAGAAGGGACCCCGGCAAACTGCATTTCCAAACCACCCTGAGCTAAAGCCCCAAATAAAAGTCCTGCAAAAATTACACCAATTGGATGGGTCAATCCCAGTAAGGCAACAGCAATACCGGTAAATCCGTGGCCAGCATCCATACCAGCCATAAAACTCAGATGAGTACCTAGAGCTTCACCAACACCAGCTAAACCGGCAAGTGCACCACTAATAAACATAGCAAGAACCATCCCTTTACTTACACTAATACCTCCATATTCAGCACCATCTGGATTAAAACCAGTAGCCCGCATTTCATAACCAGCTGTAGTTTTAAATAAGAGATACCAGCATAAGATTGCACCTACAATAGCCAGCAAAAAGTTTATATGGAGTCTTATACCAGGTTGAGCAAAAATATCAATAAAAGGAATCCTGCCCCAGAAAGCATGATCTGGCATATCATTAAATCTAAGTAAAGCTGCTGTCTCCATGATTCTTGGAGTAGCCTGTCTTCCTGTCTCTCTAAAATAATTTATTCCATAATTAACTGTTAGAGAGATGGCAATGTAATTTAACATAATTGTTACAATAACTTCATGAACACCAAGTTTTGCTTTCATATATCCAGGTATTCCACCCCAGATACCTCCAGCTAACATACCTGCCAGAACAGCAAACGGTAAATGAATAAAACCTGGTAAATTAGTGAAATAAAAACCTATAACAGCTGCTGTAAAGCCTCCCATCAATAACTGACCTTCAGCACCAATATTAAAAAGTCCTGCTTTAAAAGGAATAGCTACAGCCAGTCCAGTTAAAATCAATGGAGTCGATCTCCATAGAGTATTTAAAATAGCTCTAAAATTACCAAAAGCTCCATCAAACAAAGCTGCATATGCTAAAATAGGAGATTGCTCAGTCAAAAGTATAAAAAATGAACCTACAATTAGAGCAATTACTATTGAAAAGAAAGATATACCTAAATTAGCAGCTATTGATTTCAGTTTATCCTGCATCTTTTCCACCTCCGGCCTTAGCTTCAGAACCGGTCATTAATCTACCTAATTCTATTTCATCTGTTTCACTGGCTTTTAATACATCCATTATCTCACCTTCATATATTACAGCAATTCTGTCACTTAATGATAATACCTCACTTAATTCAGCTGATACAAGCAGTACACCTGCACCATTGTCCCGTCTCTCAATAATCTGATTGTGAATAAACTCGATTGAACCTACATCGACACCTCTGGTTGGCTGTGATGCAATTAAAAACTCTGGATCTCTATTAAACTCTCTAGCAATAACAACCTTCTGCTGATTACCTCCAGACAAATTTTTAGCAAGAGCATCCGGTCCACTGGTTCTAACATCATACTCCTTAATTAATCCTTTAGTATACTCTTCAACTGAATCATAACTCATAATACCTTTTTTAGAAAAGGGTTCAAGATAATGATACCCAAGAATCATATTTTCATTAAGATCAAAATCCAAAATCAAGCCTCTCTTATGTCTATCTTCTGGAATATGGGCAACCTTTTCTTCTTTTATCTGTTTTGAGTTAAGTTGCGTAACATCTTTACCCCTCAATTTAATTTCCCCAGATTCAATTTCTCTTAAACCAGTAATTGCTTCAACTAATTCTGACTGGCCATTACCTTCTACCCCGGCAATACCAAGTATTTCTCCTTTTCTTACCTGCAAAGAAATACCATCAACAGCCTGAATCCCTCTGTTATCTTTAACTTTTAAATCTTTAACACTAAATATTTCCTTGCCAGGATCAGCTTCAGTCTTTTCAACCTGTAATAGTACCTGACGGCCAACCATTAACTCAGCAACATCTTCTTCAGTAACATCTTCAGTATTTACTGTATCAATACTTTTACCGCCTCTTAAAACAGTTATCCGATCAGAAATTTCTTTGACTTCCTTCAATTTATGTGTAATAAAAATAATTGTTTTCCCCTGTTCTTTTAGAGATCTAAAGATCTCAAAAAGTTCTTCAATTTCCTGTGGTGTTAAAACAGCAGTCGGCTCATCAAAAATAAGTAGATCCGCTCCACGGAATAAAGTCTTAATAATTTCAACACGCTGCTGCATACCTACCGATATGTCATGTATTTTAGCATCTGGATCAACCTTTAAACCATATCTTTCTGAAATCTCTTTAACAGTATTTCTAGCTTTTTTCCTGTCAAGCATTACCCCTTTACGAGGTTCCGAACCTAAAACTATATTTTCTGTAACAGTTAATGGTTCAACCAGTTTAAAATGCTGATGGACCATACCAATACCTAAATCAATTGCATCCTGAGGTTCATCTAAGTCTACTTTTTTACCCTCATAATAAATTTCGCCACCATCCTGGTTATACAATCCATACAAAATATTCATTAAAGTAGTTTTCCCGGCACCATTCTCACCAACTAATGCATGAACTTCTCCTTTTTTAATGGATAGATTAACATTATCATTAGCCTTTACACCAGGAAATATTTTAGTTATATTCTGCATATCTAATAAATAATCTTTTTCCCTAGACATTATATTTCCTCCCTGGGAGTATATAAAATAATCTTATCTTAATTTAATCAGGACTCTGCCAGAATTGGCAGAGTCCTGGAAAATTAATTGAATACTAATATTATTTACTAATCAAGAAGTTTACTCGGGTCTGCCAGTCTCTCCCCAGTTTTCTACTTCTATTTCGCCATCTTTAATCATTTCAGCAATTTCATCGATTCTTTCAGCATGCTCTGCAGTTACGTTTTCTTTCATCTCTTTAATCATTTCTAGCTCTTCTTCAGAAATAACTCCATCTTCATAAGCCTGCTCTTCTTCAATATCTAATTCTGTTAAGCTGGTTAGACCAACACCACCATCAGCAAGACTGTAAAATAAGTTCTGGCCGCCTTCATAGGTGCCATCTACAACAGACTCAACAACATCAAATACAGTATTATCTACACGCTTAAGCATACTTGCAATAATTCTTCCAGGAGCTACATGATTCTGGTTAGCGTCTACACCAATAGCATAAATGTCTTCTTCTTCAGCTGCCTCAAAGACACCAGTACCTGTACCACCGGCAGCATGATAAATAACATCTGCATCATCATCGATCATACCAAGAGCTATCTCACGACCTCTAGCTGGATCACCAAAGTCATCAGCATATCTACGAAGTACCTCTATATCTTCATCAATATATTTTGCTCCCTGATAATATCCGCCTTCAAAACGGTGGATTAAAGCAAAGTCAACACCACCAACATAACCGATTGTACCAGTCTCTGATACTAGAGCAGCTAAAGCACCAGCTAAGAAAGAACCTTCATGCTCATCAAAGTTTAATGATACTACATTATCAAGGATATCTTCAAATGGTTCATCAACATGAGCAAAGTTGATATGTGGATAATCCATGGCAACTATCTCTAGACTATCTGCCATCTGGAAACCAACACCAATTACTAGATCATAATTCTGCTCAGCAAAACGACGTAAAGCTGTTTCATCTTCAGCAGGATCTGCTGGCTCGATATAATCAAAACTAATACCTAATTCTTCTTCTGCTCTCTGCAGGCCACGATAGGCTGAATCATTAAATGATAGATCACCAAGGCCACCAGTTGATAGAACTATACCGACTCTAACATCTGAACCATGGTCATCTGCCTCAGCAACCTGCCCAAAACCAGCAAAAGCTGCTACCATAATGAAACTGAATACTACTGCAATACTAATTATTTTCTTGCTCAAAATAAAAACCCCCTTATAAATTTTAAATTCTTAATCTATTCCATTATTAATATATCATTTTTTCCCTAGTCTTGCAACTAATTAAGTTAGCCAGATTAAAAAAATTATGTTATAATTAATTTGCATTTAATTATTTAAAGGAGGTCATAAAACCATATGTATCATAGACAACAGTCAGAAGATCAATATTTACTAGTTTTAGGAAGAAGATCTACCGGTTCAGCCATAATTGGTTTCTTAATTGGCATAATAATTTCATTAATAAATAATTTTAATATACCTGGATTAATATTTTTCTCATTATTCGTGGCATATTTAACTGGTACAGCTTTCTGGGGTGTATATAAATTAAACCGCTGGTTCTATAAATATCGATCAAAAATGCCTGACCCAATCTGGCAGATATTCAGGGTTCCTGTATGGGCAGCTGGAATTCTCATAGGAATAATGTTTTACGGAGCCTTCCAACAGTTCATTCTGCTTTTAGCTCTTGATGATGGCTCAGGAAAACCGACTGTACTTCAATCAATTATAATCTTAACCCCCTATATTGGGCCAAAATATGCAGATAAAATAAATTATAGCCCCCATGGAAAAAGAAGACATTAATATTCATAGAGCTTGCAGAGCCATTAAAGGCTCTGCATTTTTATTATATTCATTAAAATAATTCCATCTTTATTTTTCTCCAACTTTTCTACAGGACTCCTCCATGTATTCTCCAAGATTGCTCCGGGTCCCATCCGGGAGTAATCCGGATTTACTCCAGGACAGAGCCTATACTACCCTCTATCTAATTCTAATTAAATCCAAAACTTAACTTTAAATAATTCCAGGGACTATAAAAGTTTACAAAAAGCCTCTGGCCTGGCTCCACTAAGAGTTGAAGATCATAAACCTCCCCAGATACTATCAATTCCTGTCCCTCAGTTCTTGAAACCCTTAGCACTAATTCATCGATCCTAATATTCTGACCTTCCTGAACAAATTTACCATTTTTTCTCTTAAAATCTCCACCATCAAGAGGGAGACCTGCCCCATATGATTCAAAAACAGTTTTATTCAATATAAAACCATTATTATCAAGTTCAAAATTCTCAGAAACTTGTGTTTGAGCAACTGAATGTATATATTTCAATTCTATCTCAGTTGCCTGCACAAATATTGGTCTAACTTTAATTACTCCATTATCACTGGAAAATACAATCAAACCAACTGTATAGTTCATCAGGACAATTATTAACAGGAGAAAAATCAAAACCAGGATTATTTTCTTCATAATTATTCAGCTAACTTTCCACCTAAAAAATAAGGGCGTAAAGGTAAGTTTGCAGCTTTTCTCTGTGTTATATATATAACCAGTATTCCAGCCAGCCCAATTAAGTCAAGTTGTATATCTGGCACTGTAGAAAGAATTGCAAAACCTAACAAACCAATTCTTTCCCACCATCTAGTTTTAGTGAAGAAGTAATTCTGAATACCGGCCGACCAGGCATACATACCAATAACCGCTGTAATAACAATCCAGATTAATTTATACCAGGTCACATCAATCATTAGCATCATTGGTGAATAAACAAAAATAAATGGCAAAATAAATGCAGCCAGATCAAACTTAAAACCTAATAAACCGGTTTTAACCGGATCTGAACCAGCCACAGCAGCCGCAGCATAAGCAGCTAAACCTACAGGTGGAGTATCATCAGCTAAAACTCCAAAATAAAGTATAAATAAATGAGCTGCAATTATTGGAATTCCAAGTCTGGTTAAAGCAGGTGCCGTCAATGTTGCTACTATTATATATTTAGCAGTTGTCGGCAAACCTAAACCTAATAATAATGATGCAAACATTGTAAATACAAGGGTTAAAAAGACACTACCTCTAGCAAGGGTCAAAATTAAACTTGTCATTCTTAAGCCAAGACCACTTAATGTTACAACCCCGATTATAATCCCTGCACAGGCACAGGCCATAGCAATTCCAATCATATTTTTTGCCCCGGCTTCAAAGGCACCGACTAGTTCTTTAAAAAATCCAATAAATAATTCTTTACTAGAAAATATACCCTGTTTACTCTCCTTTGTAGGATCTATCGGCAATAAATCTGGAGTAATATCTTCTCTCTTAACCCCTTTACTTTTACACCAAACCATAATAAATAATTTAGCTCCCAGGCTAACTATTATAGCCATAACAATTGCCCAATAAGCAGAGCCTAATGCTGTCATCCTCCTAATAACTAATAGATAAACCAGACCAATTATTGGTATAACAAAATATATCCCTTTAATTAAAGTTGGGAAAAATGGCGCTAATTCCTCTTTATTCATTCCCTTCAAGCCGGTCTTTTCAGCCTGAAGATGAACAATTCCAAAAATAGCAACATAACTTAAAATAGCCGGAATAAATGCCGCTCTGATAATCTCTACATAGGGTAACCCGGTAAATTCAATCATAATAAAGGCTGCAGCCCCCATAATTGGAGGTAAAAACTGACCATTTGTTGAGGCAGCTACTTCAACACCACCGGCCACTTCTGGTGTAAAACCCATTTTTTTCATTATCGGTATTGTAAAAGAGCCAGTCGTTACTGTATTGGCTATTGAACTACCTGATATCATACCCATTAAACCGCTTGTAACAACTGCTGCCTTGGCAGGACCACCTTTCTGATGACCTAACCCGGAAAAAACAACCTTAATAATATATTCTCCAATTCCACTCTGTTCTAAGACAGAACCAAATAATACAAACATAAATACAAAAGTTGCAGATACACCAATTGGAATACCAAAAATACCTTCAGTTGTAAGATATAAATGAGAAATAATCCTTCTTAATGAAAAACCTCTATGTGCTAAAATTCCAGGCATATAAGGCCCAAAATATGCATAGACTAGAAATACTGAAGCAATAATCGGTAATGCAATTCCAATAGAGCGCCTGGTCGCCTCTAAAACAAGTAATATTGCAATAGCTCCCATAATCAGATCAAGTTGCTCTGGCATGCCTGCCCTAAAAGCCAACTCATAATGATTGAAATATATATATAAACAGGCTACAGTCCCTGCAGCTGCAAGAATAATATCATACCAGGGGACTCTATCCCTATCAGTTTTTTTCAATGGGTACATAACAAATGCTAAAATCATAAGTAATGCTAAATGGATTGATCTCTGTTCAAATGAAATCAAAAGACCAAAGCCACTGGTATAAAAATGAAAAATCGATACTGCAATTGCAATAATTGTAGCAAATTTTGCCCATAACCCTCTAATATTTCTCATTGAAGCTAATTCTTTTTCTATATCTTCTGGCTTCTTTATAGTTTTATCTTTAACCTGCTCATCCATCATGTAATACCCCCTATCATAACAAATAGAAAGCATGAGGGTAATATCATATATCATACCCCCATGCATTCTAAAAATAAATTAAAATAATCTAAATATCTTATTTAATTAATATTCCATGCCCTGTTCATCAAAATACCTCTGAGCACCTGGATGCATTTCTATTGGCATTCCATCAAGTGCTGTTTCAAGGCTAACATCTCCTCCACGGGCATGGGTCTCAGCAAGTCTATCTAGATTATCAAATATTGCTGCTGTCACATTATAAACCATATCTTCATCTGCTGCCTGATTGGCTATAATCATAGCTAAAACAGTTACAGTAGTAATATCTTCATCGATATCACTATAGGTTCCTCCAGGAATATCTATTGAGGTATAGAAAGGATAATCTTCCTGTAATTGGGCAATAATATCCTCTTCAATTTCTAAAACTTTAGCATCATTGGTTGCAGCTAAATCCATGATAGCAGATGTTGGAATTCCAGCAGTTATAAATGCTGCATCTACATGACCATCTCTTAACTGATCAACTGCTTCTGCAAATGATAGATAATCTATGGTCATATCATCATAGGTTAAGCCATGGGCCTCAATTATCTGACGGGCATTAGCTTCAGTACCACTACCAGGAGCTCCAACAGCAATCCTCTTATCTTCAAAATCATATACTGATTCAATCTCATTACCTTCTAAGGTTACAATCTGAATAATCTCTGGATATAATAAAGCAACACCCCTTAGATCATCCAATGGATCACCATCAAACATCTCTGTACCATTTTTAGCATAAAAACTAATATCGTTCTGGACTAAGGCAAACTCTACTTCTTGATTCTGGATAAGCCTTACGTTTTCAACAGAAGCCCCACTAACTTCAGCAGTAGCATTTACATTATCAACATGCTCATTGATTAATTCTGCCATACCTCCACCTAATGGATAATAAACTCCTGCAGTTCCACCAGTCGCAATCGAAATAAACTCCTGTGCAGATACCGGACCACTAAATACTAGAGCAAATGCCAGCACTAAAAATAATAAAAACTTAAACTCTCTACTCATAGAAACACTCCTCCTCATATTTTATTATTTATACACTACTGTTAATATTATAACAAACTTTAACAATTTAATCAACAAAAATTTAATCGCTAAAATCTAGATAACTTTTTCAACAAATATATCTACTATCTCAGGATCAAACTGACTGCCTGCATTATCATAGAGTTCAGCAATTGCCTCTTCTTTTGTTAAAGGCTCTCTATATAAACTTTTATTAACCATTACATCAAAGGCATCAATAACAGCAATAATCCTTGATTGGACTGGAATCGATTCACCCTCAATACCTCTAGGATAGCCATTGCCATCCCATCTCTCATGATGATGAAGAATAATATTAGCAATATCAGTTAATTTATCAGATGACCTGGCAATCCTGTAACCAGTCTCAGGATGTTTTTTTATCTCTATCCATTCATCAACAGTTAATTCCCCTGCTTTTTTTAATATCTCTTCAGGCGTTGAGATCATTCCTATATCATGAAGATAGGCAGCTTTTTCTAACCTCTCCATCTCAGCAGAATTAAATTCTAATTCCCTGCCAATTTTAAAAGCCATTTTCTTTAACCTTTCACAGTGACGCTGGGTCTCAAATTCTTTCTCCCCTAATTTCCCCATTAAAGTTTCTAATACTAAATTTTTAACTTCTTCGCTCTCTCTAATTTTGTTCTCATACATATTTGTATCAGCATTCTTTAAAACCTCATTAATATCTTCATTTTCATTTTTCTTAGTGGCTAAACCAAGAGCAATACTAACAGGTATTATTGAACTCTTCTCCTGCTTACAGTTATTTTTTATTCTTTTTAGAATTTTCCTGGCTTCTTTATTAGAGGTATCTGGAAGAATAATCGTAAATTCATCGCCGCCAAACCTCCCGATGATATCTTCCTGCCTGCATGATTTCTTTAATATCCTGGCAACCTTCTTTAATAAATCATCACCGGCTTTATGCCCAAAAGCATCATTTACCAGTTTCAAACTATTTACATCCCCTGCAATAATTGATAAAGGCAGCTGCCTCTGGCTATCCAGCCTCCTTAATTCCTCCTCAACAAACATCCGATTATACAAACCAGTCAGTTTGTCATGAAAGCCTAAGTATCTTATCTCCTTTTCAGCTCGAAGCCTTTTTATTGCAGTTGCAGTATGAGAAATCAATAATTCTGTTAATCTTAAATCATCTTCACCAAATTTTTCAACTTCAGTCGATATAACCTGAAAAATCCCGTATTCATCAATTGGAACAGTAATAGCAGACCTATACTCGCTTTTTACTGGATTAGCCAGTTCCTCTTCCCTGACATCTTTAGTTATAAGTGATTCCTGATTATTATAAACCTTGCCGCCGATACCCTCAACTGGACCTGAGACTGAGCCCCCTTCAGGCACGCCAGAAGATGTCATCTTAACTTTAAACATATTATCTTCAACTAAATCAAGAGTACAGACATCAAATTCTAAAATCCTTTCTGCAGCCTCAACTGTTAACTCATATACAGATTCCTCATTTTGGGTAGAAGCCAGTTTAATTGCCACATTATGGAGCTCTTCAATTTTATTATGGGCCATAACCCTATCAGAAATATCCCTCACAACCATAACAGCCCTGTCTGAGCCAGCAGCTATCATTCTGGCTTCAAACCATTTCTTTCCACCTAAAACATCCAGTTCATATTCAAAAACTTTTATCTCAACATCCTTTAATGCCTCATTTAAATTATCCATTATTAACTCAGCCTGCTCAGCAGGCAAAACCTCTTCAATCTTTTTTCCTAATAAATTCTCCCTTGAATCATATAAATTTTCATTCTGCCCAGTCCAGATTTTCAAATATCTACCCTCATCATCTAAAAACATCAAAATATCAGGTAAGGTAGCAATTATAGACTGAAACAACTCTTCCCTTTCATATAATCCCTTTTCAGCTTTTCTCTTTTCAGTTATATCTTCAGCCAGACATAAGATCCCTTTTATATTTCCAGTTTCTGAATAAACAGGCTGTCTTCTGATCTTTAATATATGTTTTTTGCCATAATGATCAGTTAAGCTCTGTTCTATAGTCAATTTTCTCCCGGTTTCAAAAACAACCTGATTATCTTCAATAAAAGCATCAGCTTCTTCAGCATTTAAGAAGATATCTTTTAAATCAACAGAACTCATATATCCAGGTTCCAGTCCAAAAAAGTCAGCATGTCTCTCATTTACTTCCTGATAAGTACTTGCAGAATCATGATACCAGGCATGAAAATCAAACTCATTAAAGAAAATATGAAATAAATCCTCATCTGCAAGCCTATCATTTGATATTTTCTGGTTTAAAGACAAAACCATCACCTCAGTATTTATATCCAGAATATTTTTATTCAAATTACTTAATCTAATAGTCCTTATGTCTTGATTTCTCGATAAATAAAATTTCTCCTGCTAAAATCCAAAAAAAAATTAGCCCTGCCAGCATATATAACCGGCAGGGCCATTTCAAAAAAACAATTTTATTATTAAATTATCTTAAATGAGCTTTGCCTTTATAGACTAGTCCTCTAATACCATCTAGAGTAACCTCTTCACCATCTTCTAAAGAATTAATATCTTCACCGACACCAACAACAACTGGCATCCCAAAGTTAAGACCAACAATTGCAGGATGGGAAGTCAATCCACCTTTAGAAGTTATTACAGCTGCAGCCTTCTCCATCGCAGGAATAAATCCTTTATCAGTTATTTCAGTTACTAATATATCTCCTTCTTTAACTCTTTCATTAGCTTCATCAGCTGTATTTGCAATAACTACATTTCCAGTTACTATTCCTCTTCCAACCCCAATACCTTCAATTAATGGTTTCCCGACTACCTCAACTTTTATAAGATTAGTCGTTCCAGGCATACCGGTTGGGGCTCCAGCAGTTATAGTAATTAGATTGCCAAGCTCTATTAATCCATGTTCTAAAGCAGCATCAATTGCAGTATCAATCATTTCATCAGTTGAGCTGGTAAATTTACTGATTAATGGGTAAACACCCCAGGTTAAAGTTAAGAAATGCTGAACCTTTATACTTGGTGTTGCTGCTATAATCTTAATAAACGGCCTGAATTTCGAAACAACTCTAGCAGTCAATCCAGAACCTGTAGCAGTTAATAATGCATCTGCATCAAGATTTACTGCAGTCTCACAGGCGGCAAAACTAATTGACTCAGTTGTTGATTTACTGCTCGGTTTCCTATTAGACATCTTGTCTTTAAATGCTTGAGAATTTTCCATTTCCATTGCTATTCTTGCCATAGTTTCAACTGATTCTACAGGATATTTCCCGGCAGCCGACTCACCAGAAAGCATAATTGCATCAGTACCATCAACTATTGCATTTGCCACATCTGAAGCCTCAGCTCTAGTAGGCCGAGGATTTCTTATCATAGAGTCAAGCATCTGAGTAGCAGTAATAACTGGAATAGCAGCTTCATTACATTTCTCAATTATCAATTTTTGGATAACCGGCACTTTTTCTGTTGGTATCTCAACTCCTAAATCACCCCTTGCTACCATAATGCCATCTGAAACCTCTATTATTTCATCAATATTTTCAACGCCCTCTTCATTTTCAATTTTAGGGACAATATTAATATCCTCTGCTCCATTTTCTTCTAATAACTTTCTTATTTCTAAAACATCTGATGCTTTTCTAACAAAAGAAGCAGCTATAAAATGAACTTCCTCTTCTACTCCTAATAAAATATCTTTCCGATCTTTATCAGTTAAAGCAGGTAGTTGTACCTTAACACCAGGCAAGTTCACACCTTTTCTTGAACCTAATTCACCGCCGTTGATAATTTCACAATAAATATCATTACCTTCTATTTTATTAACATTAAGCTCAATCAGACCATCATCAATTAATATTACGCTACCTTCCTGAAGGTCTTCATTTAATTTTTTATAAGTAACACTTACCCTATTTTTATCGCCTTCAATCTCTTCGGTAGTTAAAACAATTTCTTCTCCTTCGACAAGTTCAACCTTGTCATCCTTTAAAACACCGGTTCTAATTTCTGGCCCTTTGGTATCGAGCATAATCCCAATCGGCTTTCCAAATTCTTTCTCAACTTCTTTAACCATATCCATTCTAGCCTTCTGTTCGGCATGATCGCCATGGGAAAAATTAAACCTGGCAACATTCATACCAGCCTCAGCCATTTTCATAATAGTTTCTTTATCATTACTGGCAGGGCCAAGAGTACATACAATTTTAGTTTTTCTCATTTTATATCAAATCCCCCTTATAATATTATAAACTTATAGAATAATTAATTATAATGAAAGTATATGCGCAAGTTCTACAATTTCATGATTAATCTTATCTTTTTCTTTTAAAACTTCACTTAAAGAGGTACTTATAATTTCATGGTTTCTATAACCAACCATTAATTTATTCTTACCATCCCTTAATAATTTAACAGCTTCAAAACCCATTCTACTGGCTAAAATTCTATCCATAGCCGTTGGTGAACCACCTCTTTGAAGATGACCTAATATAATAACCCTGGTTTCCAATCCAGTTCTCTCTTCAATCTCATTACTTAAATCAAAGGCTGGACTTTCTGACTTCTTACGATTAGGTTTTAAGTCTTCATCTACTCCTTCAGCCACCATTATAATGCTATGCAACTTCCCTCTTTCATAACCCTGCTGGATCTTATCACAGACATCTTTCGAGGAAAATTTAATCTCAGGAATTAAAATATATTCTGCACCACTGGCCAATCCACTCATTAAAGCTAAATCTCCAGAATGACGCCCCATAACTTCAATAATAAATGTTCTTTCATGGGAGGTAGCAGTATCCCTTATTTTATTAACCCCATCAATTACTGTATTCATCGCCGTATCAAAGCCTAAACAATAATCTGTGCCACCGAGATCATTATCAATAGTTCCTGGAATACCAACAACTCTTATATCAGATTCTTCAGCTAATTTTTCTGCTCCCTGGAGACTACCATCTCCACCGATAATTACAACACCTTCAATACCTTCTCTCTTTAAATTTTCAATAGCCTGTTTTCTGCCCTCAACAGTTTCAAATTCAGGACATCTAGCAGAATGAAGGATAGTTCCTCCCCGGTGAATAATATCTGCAACAGATCCTCTATACATCGCTTCAAAATTACCTTCAATCATCCCACTATATCCATGCTTTATACCAATAACATCCATATCATAATAGATTGCTGTTCTTACAACAGATCTAATCGCAGGATTCATACCAGGAGCATCTCCACCACTGGTCATTACCGCAATCTTCTTACCCATTAAAACTCCCCCTTAAAAATTCTCATTCAAAAATTCATAAACTTCCTCTGCTTCACTGGCCAGACTTTTTATCTGATAACTATCATCTGATAATTTTTCTACCTCAATCATAAAGCCATTGGCCAGTAACTTATCTTCAATCTTATCAGCCTCTATTTTATCATGAGCTACATATACTATTTGCCACATGCTAAATACCCCTCTCTTTTTTACATTATTATTTATTGAGAAGTTTTTTACCAGCTATTCCTGGCTCAGTCATCTCATGGGGATTCAATATTTCATCCAGTTCTTCCTCAGTTAAAATGCCCTCTTCTAATATTATACTCTTAACAGATTTATCCTCTTCTAATGCCCTTTTGGCAATTCTAGAGGCTGCCTCATAGCCTACATGAGGGTTAATAGCTGTAATAATTCCTACACTATTTTCAACTAAATTCTTGCATCTTTCAACATTGGCTTCAATTCCCTGAATACAATTTTTATTAAAGGTATCAATGCCATTTTTAAGCATCTCGATTGACTGAAAAAGGTTATATATTAAAACAGGTTGCATTACATTTAATTCAAGCTGACCGGCTTCAGCAGCCATTGTCACTGTCGTGTCATTTCCAATAATCTGAAAGGCCACCTGATTAACCACCTCAGGAATAACTGGGTTAACCTTACCTGGCATTATAGAAGAGCCAGGCTGGACGGCTGGCAGATTAATCTCATTAATCCCGGTTCTAGGCCCAGATGACAAAAGCCTCAGGTCATTGGCTATCTTGGAAAGATTGGTAGCAGCTGTCTTTAAAACAGATGAGACACCAACCAGGGCATCAACGTTTTGAGTTGCATCTACTAAATCTTCTGCCTGTTGAAATTCCCTGCCAGTAATATCATTTAAAACAGAGGTAACATTATTAACATACTCCAGATCAGCATTTAAACCTGTTCCAATGGCAGTCGCCCCTAAATTTATAATAAGTAAATCATCTATAGTATTCTTAATTCTCTTTTTATCTCTTAATAATGAAGTTGCATAGGCATTAAATTCCTGGCCCAGCCTGATTGGAACAGCATCCTGAAGCTGAGTTCGACCCATCTTTATCACTTCATTAAATTCTTCAGCCTTATCCTTAAAAACTAGATGCAGCTCATCAACCTTCTCAGAAAGCTCTTCCAGCATAGATATTACTGCAACCCTAACAGCAGTAGGTATAACATCATTAGTGGATTGTCCCATATTAACATGGTTATTGGGGTGAACCACCATATAATCGCCTTTTTCTCCACCAAGAATCTCAGTTGCTCTATTGGCTATTACTTCATTCATATTCATATTAATAGAAGTCCCGGCTCCACCCTGAACAGCATCGACAATAAACTGCTCCTTTAAACTTCCTCCAGCCACTTCATTACAGGCCTGAATAATGGCCTCTGCCTTCTGTTCTGAAAGTAACCCGATATTCCTATTACTAATAGCTGCTGCCTTTTTAACCCTGGCAAGTGCCCTGACCAGCCTTGGGTGAATCTTTAAATCTGTAATCTTAAAGTTTTCAGCAGCCCTTAATGACTGAATTCCGTAATAAGCATCTACTGGTACTTCCTTTTTACCGATAGAATCTCTTTCTTCTCTTGTTTGCATAACTATTTCCTGCCTCCAATTTGTTTATTAATCACTGCTCTTAACCCAGTATTCTTTAGAAAGAACCATAATTCCTTTACTATTATCAAATTGTTCCAATAAAATAACAGGTCTTTTACCCCTGTTAGCTTTTAATTTATCCTTTAAGCCCATTAAATTATCTCGCCCTTTACCTGTGATATCAATAACTAAAGGTTGAATACTTAAAGGTATCATCCTGGAAACAATAATTTTGCCCTCATCAACCTTGCCTTCAACCAGTAAAGGTTTGTACTCCTCCAGCATCAATTGATATTGCTCATATGCATCAGGAAATGCAATTACTTCTATAGTATCTGACCAGCACTCTAATGTCAAGAAGGCCATTCTATTTTGATTTTTAGTAATATGCTCTTTAATTTCAGTAATATAACCACCAATAATTCCAGTCTTGCCTTCCTCCAGATTCACATTAACTAAACCTAATTTTTCAAATAAATCTTTATAGGGATCAAGGGGATGGCCTGAAAGGAAGATTCCAAGATATTCTCTCTCACTTTTTAGCCTCTGTTGATGTTCCTCTTCCTCAAGTTCAGGAAACTTAAAGTCCTCATCATAAAACTTTTCTTCCTCATCAACCATATCAAAAAAGGATCTCTGACCGGCAGCCTTCCTCTCTTTACTGCTGGAATACCTGCTGTAAAGCTCCTCAAGAGAACTAATAATCTGATTCCTATTTTCTTTAAAAGAATCAAAGCCCCCTGCATGAACCAGCGATTCAAGTCCAGACTGCTTGATAGCCGTTAAATCAACCCTTTTCATAAAATCAACTGTCGATTTAAAAAGTCCACTCTTCCGCGCATCTATGATGGCTTCAATAGCTTTGCTGCCAAGATTTTTAACAGCCTTTAAACCAAATCTTATTTTCTGATCAGAGACCTTAACAAAATCATGATAACTCTGATTTACATCAGGAGGAAGCACCTCTAAGCCAATGTCTCTGGCCCCGGAAATATAATCAGCAACCTTATTTAAATTATGCATAACACTGCTTAATAAGGCAGACATAAACTCTTCTGGATATTTAACCTTAAGATAGGCTGTCTGATAGGCCAGAAGTGCATAAGCAGCACTATGTGATTTATTAAAACCATACCCTGAAAAATACTCCATCTGATCAAAAATTTCATTGGCAACCTCTGATGAAAGTCCATTTTCCCTGGCACCATCTATAAATTTCTGCCGCTCATTGGCAACTAATTCTTCCTTTTTCTTGCCCATTCCTCTTCTTAAAATATCAGCCTCGCCCATGCTAAAGCCACCAATTTTACTTGCAATCTCCATAACCTGTTCCTGATAAAGAATCAAACCATAAGTATCCTCCAGAATAGGCTCCAGGTCAGGATGGAGATACTCAGGCTCCTTTTTGCCATGGCGACAATCTATATAATCATCAACCAGATTACTGCCTAATGGGCCAGGCCTGCCTAATGCCAGCAATGCTATTATATCAGCAAACCTATTCGGTTTTAATTTATTATTAAGATTCTGAAATAAATAAGATTCCATCTGGAAGACACCGGCAGTCTTACCTTTACTTAATAACTCATAAACCTCCTGGTCATCCAGACTGACATTATCAATATCAAGCTTCTCACCATAATTATTCTCAATCGCCTTTAATGTATCTCTAATAACTGATAAATTCCTTAAACCAAGAAAATCCATCTTTAAAAGGCCTAAAGCTTCAACCTCTTCCATCGGCAACTGGGTGATTCTAACCCCATCCTGTAACTGCAATGGCACCTTTTCTACTAAAGGCTCAGCACCAATAATAACACCGGCAGCATGGGTCGATATATGTCTTGGCATGCCTTCAACCTTTTCAGCAAAATCTAGCAATCTGGTAATTTCACTGCTATTATCTGCCATCTCAGAAAGCTTATCATTTTCTTTAAATGCCTCTTCAAGAGTAATCCCAGGTCTTGCCGGAATATTTTTAGCAACTTTGTCAACCCTTCCATATGAAATATCTAAAGCCCTGCCCACATCTCTAACCGCAGCTCTGGCTGCCATAGTTCCAAAGGTTCCAATCTGGGCCACCTTACTGGCTCCATATTTATCCTTAACATATTCAATAATCTCATCCCGTCTATCATCAAAATCTATATCTATATCAGGTAGAGTTACCCTTTCAGGATTTAGAAACCTCTCAAATATCAGACCATATTTCAATGGATTAATCCTGGTTATATTCAATAAATAGGAGACAAAGCTTCCAGCAGCAGAACCTCTGCCAGGGCCAACTCTAATATCTCTCCGCTCAGCTTCATTGATAAAATCATAGACTATTAAAAAATAAGCAGCATAACCCATATCACAGATTATATCCAGTTCATACTTAAGCCTTGCTTCAGCTTCCTGATTACCAGGCATCTTTTTATTGAGTTCTTCATAACAAAGCTTTCTAAGTAATTCTTCTGAAGATAAACCCTCAAATTTTTCAGGCCTTGGATAGGCAGGCAGATAAAACTGGCCAAACTCCAGCTCAAGATTACAGCGCTCGGCTATCTTAACTGTATTCTTCATCGCCTCAGGTATCTGGCCAAACTTCTTTGCCATCTCCTCAGTTGATTTAAAATAAAACTCATCATTTGGAAATTTCATTCTATCTTCCTGATTGACTGTCTTCCCGGTCTGTAAAGCCAGTAGTAGATCATGCAACCCGGCATCATCTTTATCAAGGTAATGTGAATCATTAGCAGCAATCAAGGGAATATCATCTTTTTTATTAATCTCTATTAACTTCTGATTAACCTTTTTCTGTTCACCTAAACCATGATCCTGGAGCTCTAAATAAAAATTTCCTTTACCAAAAATCTGCTGGTATTCCCGGGCCAGCTCTTCTGGTTTCTGATTGCCCTCATTTAATATAGCCTGGGCAATCTCACCCTGCAGGCAGGCTGAAGAAGCTATAATCCCTTTAGAAAAATCTGCCAGTAAATCCTTATCAACCCTGGGCTTATAATAAAACCCCTCTAAATGGGCTTTAGAGACAATTTTAATAAGATTATGATAGCCCTCTCGATTCGATGCAAGTAAGATCAGATGATAATTTTTCTGGCTCTCCCTGGCTCTCATACTGCCAGGAGCAACATATACCTCACAGCCAAGTATCGGCTTGATGCCAGCCTCCCTGGCCTTTCTATAAAATTTAATCATCCCATATAAATTACCATGATCAGTAATAGCACAGGCTTTCTGCCCATGTTCCTGAGTCTTCTTGATCAGATCATCAAGCCTGATTGCTCCATCAAGCAGACTATATTCAGTATGATTATGTAAATGGACAAAATCTTTCATAGGCTATTTCCTCTCTTAAAAAATCTCAATTTAAATCTTAAGCTATATACTTTGTTTTTAATTATAATTATGTTATAATGTATAAGGATTGAATTTAAATCCAGGAGGTGAAGTTTAAATGGATAAAGAAAAAGTACAAGATGTATTAGATCAAATAAGACCTGGTCTTCAAGCTGACGGCGGTGATGTCGAGCTAGTTGCCGTTGAAGATGACGGTACAGTTAAAGTAAGATTAACAGGCGCCTGTGCCGGTTGCCCGATGTCCACAATGACTTTAAAGAATGGCATCGAAAGAGCATTAAAAGATCACATTCCAGAAGTAAAAGAAGTAGTACAGGCTTAATTTAAATAAACTTTGATATTTACAGCCCCGCCAGGGGCTGTTTTTCTGTTTTATTCATCCTCTTCTTCATCATCTTCAAGATCAAGCCCAATCTCTAAATCACCAAATAGTATATCTTCAATGTCATTGATCATTGTACTAAATCTAGCTCTAGCCTCCAAATACTTTTTAACATGATTATTCATCTGTACAAGGTTCTGCAATTCTTCAATTCTATTTTGATCCTCTTCTGGAACGTCCTTATCCTGAGATTCAAAATAGTTTATCTTCCAGGCTAAATTTTGATACTCTTTTAAAATATCAATACTCTTATCTTTCTGTTTAATTTCCTCTCTAGCTTCTTTGAAATTTTTATATTCATCGGAATCTTTAATAGCCTTGGCCAACCTGTGACTCAAATTATATACTGACATCAAATCACCTGCCTTTATTGATATTTTTTAATAAACCTGATATCTTTTAAGCCATTATCAATCTCAGCAATTGCAGCACTATAATATTTCATCCGTTTTCTTGAAGTTGGTGAGCCTGGATTAATAATATCCTGTCCAGCAAATTCCTTATGAAAGGCATCATGGGTATGGCCAAAAATTATTATATCAGCATCAGGAAACATATACTGGAGACCATTAACCTTCTCTCCTCTTACTTTATGGCCATGGGTAATAGCAATTTCAGTTCCTGCTAAAGTTAATTCTCTACTTATCGGCAGATCATTTATTTTATATGAATCACAATTACCCTGAACTGCTTTAACAGGAGCAATCTTTTCTAACTCTTTAAACGTCTCAACAGTAGTTATATCCCCGGCATGAAGAATAAGTTCACAACCTTCAAGCTCATCAAACAACCATTCCGGTAATTTTCTTGCCCTATCAGGCACATGGGTATCAGATATAATAGCTACTTTCATATTACTCACCTTGTATAATGAACATAGGGAAGAACATTATACTTTTCCTTTCTTATAAAAGTTTTATATAATCTAAATAGGT